>JBFWYJ010000140.1:0-7846 GCA_050186555.1 Bacteroidia bacterium | reverse complement strand
AAACAAATGTTTTGGGTGCTGAAAATGTTATTGACGCGGCGCTTAAAACAAGCGTAAAACGTGTCGTTGCTCTATCTACTGATAAAGCTGCTGCACCAATAAATTTATATGGTGCTACAAAACTTGCTTCAGATAAGCTATTTATTGCGGCTAACAATATAAAAGGTAAACGAGATTTAAAATTTAGCGTTGTGCGTTATGGAAATGTAATGGGCTCTAATGGCTCTGTTATGCCCTTCTTTCTTAGTAAAAGAAAAGAAGGCGTTTTACCAATTACTGACAATCGCATGACGCGATTTAATATTTCTCTGGAAGATGGTTGCGAAATGGTTTTCTTTGCTATGGAAAATGCTTGGGGCGGAGAAATTTTTGTTCCTAAAATTTCTTCGTATAAAATAGTTGATGTTGCGGAAGCAATTGGTCCGGAATGTAAACAGATTGAGGTCGGTATTCGTCCGGGCGAAAAATTACACGAAGAAATGATCACGCCTTCTGACTCATTTAATACATTTGACCTTGGTAAATACTACGCCATCTTGCCTCCTACTCCAATGTTCAAGATAGAAGATTATGTTTCACACTTCAAGGCAAAGCAGGTGCCTCAGGGCTTTCATTACACATCAGACAATAATGATCAGTGGGAAAACGTAGAAAGTCTAAGAAAGTTAATAAAGGAATATGTTGATCCCAATTTTAGTATATAATGTCATTTAACATTCCTTACGGCAAACAATTTATTTCTGAAGAAGACACAAAAGCTGTAATTGATGCTTTGCATTCTGATTTTCTAACTCAAGGCCCGCGTATCGCTGAGTTTGAAAAAAACTTTGCGAATTATATTGGCAGTAAATATGCCATTGCTGTTTCTAATGGGACGGCAGCTTTGCATATCCCCTTGTTGGCTGCCGGAATCGGCAAAGGAGACAAAGTAATTACAACACCCATTACATTTGCCGCTTCTGCAAATGCTGCGTTGTATTGTGGCGCAGAAGTGCATTTCGCAGACATTGATCGTGATACTTATGTTATTTCAATCGATAGCGTGCGTAAATTACTTCAAAAACACCCAAAAGGTTATTTTAAAGCTATCATTCCTGTTGATTTTGGAGGCTACCCGGTTAACCTAGAAGAGATAAATCTATTAGCCAGAGAATATAATTTATTTGTTTTAGAAGATGCGTGTCATGCTCCAGGCGCATATTTTATTAATTCCAAAGGCGTAAAACAAAATTCGGGTAATTGTAATTATGCAGATACTGCCGCATTTTCATTTCACCCTGTTAAACATATTGCTTCAGGCGAAGGCGGCATGATTACGACCAACGATGAAAAGCTCTATAAAAAGATGTTAATGCTTCGTACACATGGAATCACAAAAGAGAATCTCATTTTGGATTTTCCTGAAGCAGAAAAACAAGGAATGTGGTATTATGAGATGCAAACGCTTGGCTATAATTACAGAATAACGGATATTCAAGCGGCATTAGGGAACAGTCAGTTGAAACGTGCTGATGATGGCATTAAACGTCGACATGAGATTGCTCAGAAGTATATTGATTCATTTAAGAATAGATCCATCAAATTTCAAAAAGTTGTTTCGGGTTATTTTAACGCATATCACTTATTTATAATAGAATCTCCTAAAAGGAAAGAATTGTATGAGCATTTAAAAGCGAATGGTATTTTTGCGCAGATTCATTATGTGCCGGTACATTTAATGCCATACTATAAAAAATTTGGATGGAAAGAAGGTGACTTCCCTAATGCCGAAGATTATTACAAGAATTGTCTAAGTTTACCGATGTATCCCACTTTAACGGAAGAAGAGCAAGATTATGTTATTAATACAATATTAAATTTTACGAAATGAAAAAAACAGAACAAATGGAATTCTGGAAAGGCCAGTTTGGAAAAGAATACAATGAAAGAAATTCATTTTCTCAAGAGGAATGGGATCAGTTTTATATAAATAATTGGGGTGTTACAAAAATTGAGATGAATGCTAAGTGTATTGGTGATTTGCCTAAAGACATTAAAATACTTGAAGTTGGCGCTAATATAGGCATGCAACTAGCCGGACTACAACGTATGGGGTTTACAAACCTATATGGAATTGAGCTTCAGCAAAACGCTGTTGAAGTAGCAAAACAAAACACTAAAGGAATTAATGTAATTCAAGGCTCTGCATTTGACATCCCTTTCAAAGATGGATACTTTGATCTTGTTTTCACATCAGGTGTGCTAATTCACATTTCACCAAATGACTTGCCAAATGCAATGGATGAGATGTATCGCTGTAGTAATAAATATATTTGGGGGTTTGAATATTTTGCGGAGACTATTACAGATATTAATTATCGTGGAAATACTGGTTTCTTGTGGAAAGCCGATTATGCTCAATTATTCTTAGATAGATTTAATGATTTGGATTTGGTCAAAAAGGATTTTTATAAGTATACTAATGAAGATAATGTGGATTGCATGTATCTTTTATCTAAATAAATCCTATGAAGATTAGATATTGCAGTAAGTGTTTGTTTCCGGAAACTAAACCGGATTTGCATTTTGATGAAAAAGGCGTTTGCAGTGCCTGTAAAGCAGCAGAAGAAAAAAACATAGGTATTAACTGGGAGGAACGAGAAAAACAATTTCATGAAATCGTTAATCACTACAAAAAAAAGCCTGGAGAACCTGGTTGGGATTGTATAATTCCTGTGAGCGGAGGTAAAGACAGTACATATCAGGCCTATTTCATGAAAGAAGTTTGCGGGATGAACCCTTTGTGTGTGTGTTTTGAAACAACTTCTGTTACCGAAATCGGGCAAAGGAATTTAGATAACATCTCGAAAATGGGAATGGATGTGATTCATTTCAAAAAAAATTATAATGCATACCGTAGTATGGTGATAGAAGGATTCAGGCGCGTTGGTGATGAAATGTGGCCAAACCATGTCGGAATCTTTACTATTCCGGTTATGATTGCAGTACAATTCAATATTCCCTTAATTATTTGGGGTGAGAATTCTCAACAAGAATATGGAGGTCCAAATCTAGAATCAGTTAAAAACAGAACACTTAACAGAAGGTGGTTAGAAGAGTTTGGAGGTCTTCTTGGTAATCGCATTCAAGATATGATTGGTGTAGATGGATTAACGAGTAAAGATCTTACGCCATATTTTTATCCCAGCGATGAAGATATTGATCGTGTTGGTGTGACCGGCATTTTCTTGGGGTATTACTTCTTCTGGGATGCTCGTAAACAACTTGAAATTGTAAAAAAACGCGGCTTTGCTGTAAAAGAGGACGGGCCAACAGAAGGCACCTATACTAATTATGAAAATTTGGATGAAAAACTTGTAGGGCTGCATGATTATTTGAAATTTGTTAAGTATGGATTCGGAAGAGCAACGGATCATGCCTGTATTGATATTCGAAATAACAGAATAACAAGAGAGGATGGTCTTAAGCTTGTAAAACAATATGATGGTAAATATCCTCACTTTGCCGTTTCAGAATTTATTAAATACTCCGGTATGAACAAAAAGGAAGTCGATGATGTAATTGATTCATTTACAAATCCAATACTATTTGCTCAAGATGATTCGGGTAATTTTATAAAAGACGCAGACGGTAATCTTAAAAGAAATTTCGAAGTAGAATAAATGGTCTCTATCATTGATTATGGTATGGGAAATGTGGCCTCCGTAAAAAAGGCGCTAGATTTCCTCAAAATTGAAAATGTCATAACTGATGATCATGCAATAATTGAACAAGCTGATAGTATTATACTGCCCGGTGTTGGCTCCTTTTTGCAGGGAATGACTAATTTAAAAGAAAAAGAACTAGATCTATTACTTACAAATCTTGTTCTTCAACAAAAGAAAAAGTTTCTAGGCATCTGTCTGGGAATGCAATTAATAGCTGAAACTGGCACAGAGCCTGATGAAAACCCCGGATTAGGCTGGGTTAATGGCACAGTAAAAAGAATTGAAAGTTTAATGCTTCGAGTTCCTCATATGGGATGGAATAACATCCATGTAAAAAACGACACCTATTATCACAACTTAAATAATAAAGATTTCTATTTCATCCATAGTTATCATTTTGTCCCAGAAGATAAGAATGTAATCGCTGCAACCGTTACATATGAAAATGAGTTGGTAGCAAGCATTCAGCAAGACAATATCTTTGCTACACAATTTCATCCCGAAAAAAGTCAGGAAGCAGGATTAGACTTACTAAAAAATTTCTTTCTAAATGCTTAAGATCAGGGTTATTCCTATTCTTACTTTTAATGGTTTTGGTTTGGTTAAAACAAGAAACTTCTCTAATCCTCGAATGGTTGGAAACCCAGTTCAAGCAGCAAGAGTATATAACAGTCGCGGCGTTGATGAGCTAGTCTTCTTAGATATTTTCGCTTCTCAACAAAACCGTAAAATCAATTTGAAATTAGTTAAAGATGTTATTAAAGAATGTTATATGCCAGTTGCAATCGGCGGAGGAATTAATAGCATCGAGGATATTAATGATTTACTCAAAATTGGCGCAGACAAGGTGGTTATTAAAACCAAAGCGTTAACAGATTTAGAATTTATAAAAAAGGCTGTTCAGTTTTTTGGCAGTCAATGTATCACAATTGCTGTTGATGTAATAAATAAAGAAAATATATACAAAATTTATAATAACATCGGATTAGATTTATTGCTTGATGATTTCATTAAAAATATGGAAGCCTGTGATGTAGGCGAATATGTTCTGACAAGTGTTGATCAAGATGGAATGATGAGTGGCTTTGACATTACCCTTATAAAATCCTTTGAAAATAAAACAAAAAAGCCTTTAATTGCTGCTGGTGGGGGAGGGAAGCCTGAACACTACACTGAGCTTTTTACAAAAACAAACATTGAAGCAGTTGGATCAGCCAGCATTTTTCATTTTACCCAATTCACCCCGCTGGATATTAAACAGGAATTGCTTAAATATAATATCCCTGTAAGAATATAAGTTTTTGCATGCGTTTAAAAATATAGGCATTGTCATTCAGGCCAGAATGGGCAGCACAAGATTACCCGGAAAAATACTTATGCCCGCCAAAGACAAATCTATGTTTCAAGTTCAAATTGACAGATTAAAATCTATTGGCTACCCAGTATATATTGCTACAACAACTTCCATGTCCGATGATCAAATTGTTTCATTCGCAAATAAAAATAGTATCCCTGTTTTTCGTGGCGATGAAAATAATGTATTAAGCCGGTATTATGGCTGTGCGAAGGAATTCAATCTTGATCTCATTGTTCGATTAACTTCTGATTGTCCATTACTAGATACAGAATTGATTAAGCAAGGCATTGAACAATATACCGCAGCAGGTGATTACAATATATATTTATCCAACACTATAGAACGAACTTATCCCAGGGGGTTTGACTTCGAAATATTTTCATCCCACTTGCTGGAACAAGCATACGAAGAAGTTATTGACGATTTTGATAAAGAACACGTAACTCCGTATATCTGGAAAAATAAAAGTGGGGGTGTCAAAATTGTTCAATTAAAAAATGATACTGACTCAAGCAATTTAAGAATAACACTTGATACGCCTGAAGACTATCAATTAATTAAAATTCTTATTGAGGAGTATAACGCGGATGGGCTGAATGGTGAAGGCATAATCAAATTGTTAAACCAACATCCTGAACTGGTTTCGATTAACCAACATATTGAACAAAAGAAAACTTAAATCTGTCTTAATTATTACAGAGGCCTCTGAAAATATTGGCATGGGGCATGTAGTAAGATGTTTGGCGTTAGCTCATATATTGAAAAATAAGTTTAACGTTGAATTTCTGCTTTATAATTGGACAAATGCTGTTACAGAATTAATCCGGGAGAATGAATTCACTTGCTTTATTTTAAACAAAGAAAGTTCAGATGAAGACAAGCACATAGAAAGCCATGACATTGTAGTTTTAGACGGATATAATTTTACACCAATGCTTTCAGATAAAATTAAATCCAAACAAAAATACTTAATTCAAATTGACGATCTGCACAATCAACATTACGTTGCAGACTGTATAATTAATGTTTCTGATTCCGTAACTAAAAATGATTTTATCACAGCTCCTTATACAAAACTATTCCTTGGCAGCAAATACGTAATGCTTCGAAAAATCTTTAATGAATTTGGAATGAAGCCCGCTAGGAATATTTTATCGATTACCTCCGTTTTTATAAGCATGGGTGGCTCTGACCTCAACAACAACTCTTTAAAAGCCTTAGAGGCCTGTCTTTTGATTCCGGAAATTAATACTATCCATATAGTAATAGGGATTACTAATTCACACGAAAGTGAACTACACGCTTTTATTGAAAAGAATAAGCAAAAAAAGAAAATTGTACTTTATAAAAATTTAAACTCAGAATCCTTTTGCAACTTGTTGTTTAGCTCTCAGCTTGCTATTTGTCCCGCAAGCGGCACGTGCATGGAAGCATGTGCTGTAGGTATAGGTTTAATTTCAGGCTATACAGCGGATAATCAATTGGGAATTTTAAATGGCTTGATTAAAAACGATTGTGCCTTTAATTTAGGCGATATTAATAAAATAAGTACTCCAGAAATAAGAAATAAAATGGAGTTTTGTATTCAGAATCCGGAACAAATAAATAAGCAAATAGTTAATCAGAAAAAATTAATTGATGGTCAATCGCCTCAAAGACTACTTGCTATTTTTGATAAACTTGAGGATGCCCATTAAATTCCGAAAACCAACTATAGAAGATGCCGATCTGTATTTCAATTGGGCTAACGATCCTTTGGTTCGTGAAAATTCTTTTGAACAAAAAACCATTTCTTACGATGATCATGTTCGTTGGTTCAAGCAAAAACTAGACTCTCCGGATTGCTATTTTTATCTTTTTGAGAATCAAAACAAACCAATTGGTCAAGTCAGAATTGAACGTAAGTCTGAAAATGTAATTGGAATTTCTATCGACAAAGATTCAAGGGGAAAGGGGTTTGGACCAATTATGCTGGAAATGTCTTGTAAACATTTCCTTGAACTATATCCCAATCAAATCATTTATGCCTACATCAAAAGTGCAAACGAAGCTTCACAAAAAATCTTTAGAAAAGCCGGATTCACAAATAATCTTGAATTAATAATAAATAATGTGCCTAGTATTAAATTAAGCAAAACAAATTAAAATGGAATTCAAAATTCAAGCCTTTCCCATTGGATTAAACAATAAGCCTTTCATTATTGCCGAAATGAGTGGAAATCACAATCAATCCATAGAAAGGGCAAAAACAATTATTAAAGCGGCGGCTGAAACAGGCGTTCATGCCATTAAATTGCAAACCTATACGGCTGACACACTAACCATTAATCACAGAGGTGGTTTGTTTGATATAACTGATAAAAACTCTCTTTGGTTTGGAAAAAATTTATACGAATTATATCAAGAAGCACATACTCCTTGGGAGTGGCACAAAGAACTATTTGATTATGCCCAATCATTAGGCTTAATTTGTTTTAGCACACCATTTGATGAATCTGCGGTCGATTTTCTTGAAACGCTAAATGTTCCTTGCTATAAAATTGCTTCATTTGAAAATAATGATCATCCTCTTCTAAAGAAAGTTGCGCAAACCGGCAAGCCTGTTATTATGAGCACCGGTATTTCAAATATTGAAGATATTCAAGAGTCGGTTACTGTTCTTAGACAAAATGGCTGTAAGAATTTAGTACTGCTTAAATGCACTAGTACATA
Source organism: Bacteroidia bacterium (assembly GCA_050186555.1). GTDB lineage: Bacteria > Bacteroidota > Bacteroidia > B-17B0 > Aurantibacillaceae > Aurantibacillus. Next base: position 70 of record JBFWYJ010000140.1, on the reverse strand, counting down.
TCCAGCTAGTCCTGAAAACAGTAATTTGGTAACAATTCAAAAATTTCAAGAGTAATTTCCTGATTGTATA
>JBFWYJ010000139.1:0-7916 GCA_050186555.1 Bacteroidia bacterium | reverse complement strand
GCGCCATGTCATATTCCTTTCGTTGGTCTAGCTCCTTTAATTCTATTTTTAATTTTCCAATGTCGCTATAGAATTTATAAATTAGGTTAATAGATTCTGATGATAGATAAAGCATGTTGTCAGCTATTTTGTCGTGGCATTTGGCAACGGACTCGTCAAATTTTTTCAGAGAATCCACAATGCAACCTGTGTCAGCGCATTTTCCCGATAATGAAACATGTAATTGCTGTACGTCGAAAAGTATTCTAGAGAGATATGAGTAGACTGCCTTTTCCTGTTCTCTAATATTGTCTTGGGATTTGAAATTTAGGTCTAAGCTTTTTTCTAATTCTTTTAGTTTTTTATTGTGTCTGTTTGTTAGCCATAAAATACCCAATGGCAAAATAACACCAGTAAGAATAATATTAACTATTCCAGGGTTATTGTCAAGAATATGTTTAATCGTTTCGTTCATTTTTTTATTCGTTTGATAGTCCATCGTGGCTCAGGTTCTGTCAAGAAGTCTTCACCATACTTAAGGAAGTTAATAGTTACAGTCTGTTCACCTACATTGCTAACGCGAATTAATTGCATTCCAGCAATTAGAGCGTCATGACTTGGTTTACCAGATACTCTTAATTGATTCCATGAAATGTCAGCCTCAGCAGTACCTTTAATTTCAAATTGAAATTCGACTCCGTTATTAATGATAGTCAAATCAGTGCCTTTTTTATTCTTTTTCGAGAAGGTCGCAGAAGGATAAAAAGAAAGAACAAATAACTTTACAATTTCGACCGCTCTATTTCCGATATGCGTATTCTTACCCATGTTTGGATAAAGTCCTTTGAGCCTTTCGTGGTCGTCAAGGGATATTTCAAATGTATTTGTCTTTGGGATGATATCCATACGCTTACGCCTAACGTTTGGCGAATAGACCCAGGCGGGCTTATGAAGCATCACCTGTCTTAACCCGCCAAAGGTTATTTGAAGATACTTACTTTATTAGTGAGCCGCAAATAAAATGTCACGAAGTGGCCGAAATTTTGTGCGCGAACGATGACCGATTCCGCCCGCTTGGGTTTATTTGCTGTTATGCGCTGCCTATTTGTCCTTGTCCAAATATAAATTTTCAGCATACATTGCCTTATTCATTATAGCCGGTAATATGTCAAATAACTTGTATGCTAAAAGTAGAATTATGAATAGAAAAGAAAAAAGGAAAATAACTATTAAATACAACACCCAACCGAAGGACGGAATGGTAATAAAGTATATTGTCGTGGCAATGAGCCCACGAAGAATTGTAGTAAAGTTGTCTGAAACTATAGTCTTAGCGTCATCAAGTCCTTCTTTAAATTTAGCTAAGTCCTTTTCACTAATAACATTTTTAAGACCATTGTACATTTCCAAAAGTTTTTCCTTTGTAAGGTCAACAATTGCTAATTTATTAGAAACCTCTGTAATTCCTTGAATACTTTCATGAACTTCGTTTTTTTCTATTTGATAAGCCAGTATTTTTTTTGTGAGCTTAAAATTTTTGTAGTCTCCAAAATACATGAAGAACAATGTGGTAAAGCCTTGCGTGACAAAATAAACAACGAGGAAAATTATTAAAGGGATGAAAAAATGGCCCTGAATAAAAAAGGTCCATATTTTTTGATAATCGAAGGTATTTGGTAATGTTATGTCTGGATGAGATTTTGAGAAAATTGCATTTGAAATACTAATACAGAAAATAATGTTCAATATCCATCTGAAAAGTGGAAAAAGTGATTTCCCCTTAAGTCTGTCGGCAATATAGATTAATAAATCTGTCATGAGATACGAAGACTTGGAAATGAAGATTTTAATTTAATGTGTTCCGCTGTTGCTATTTCATCGAGAGCATTTTTAATGGGGGGAGCATTATTATACGCTTTTTGTAATTCATTATGTAAACGGCCAAAGCGATTTACAAATTCCATTACTTTGTTCTGATAATCTCTAACTAATGCACCCGTCAATGTACAGTATATGTCCTTTGACTTTCGGATAGAATAAAAATAAATGTTTTGGAACGGGTCAGATTTTGAAAGAACTTCGCTGTCGTTAAGCAGAAGAAAGTGGGCGGCTCTATTTCTAATGTCGGCTAAATACATTACATCAATTTTTAACGCTTCTTTGTCTGTGAAGTATTTGTCAGCATGGATTTTTATATTGTCATAACAATTTAAAAAGTCTTCTACAATTTTATTTGTCGGGCGAAAAACTTTATAATATTCACTATAGTCCCCATTAAAATCTACTGTTATTACAATGCCAGCCATAAGACTTTCAATGTAAATGAATGCATTAATAATCGCTCCTCTTATTGAAGAAGACGTCACTGACATTTGCTGCTCCTTTGTCAATTTATTCCACTGGTCCTTGTCGTACATAATGTTTGTCTATAGGTTGCGCATAACTAGTTTATACCCGTCACACTAGTTCGCAAATACAAGTATTTTTGGATGTATTGGCGCCATTATGTGACGTATATCTAATTTAGTGATTTTTTCTTACTTCTTAATCTCGAAGGTTTTAAAATCCTTCCATTCTCCTTCTTCACTAATTACTTCTGTTACCTCAGCTCTTGGTGAGCCTACATAACACCAGTCTACTAATTTGCTGAGATTTTCCTGCATGCCTTCCGCTTCTATATAAACGTCTCCGTTGGCCTGGTTTCTTACAAATCCGGTTAGGTTTAATTCATGCGCTTTGGCCTGCGTTGATGCTCTGAACCAAACACCCTGTACTTTTCCCTTAACTGTTATTTTATAATGAAGATACAATGTCATCAATCGTTTCTTTATCCACCTCTAACCATTTGAATGCTTCATTATAATCGTTAAACACTTTTGTATTGGCTCTTGGTTTAAACAATGTCAAATATACATTGCCAATTAATTTATGCGAAAGTGTTTGGATTACTACTGCCATTTTCTTCTGAAATTTATTGTAGGGATTACTGGCAACAAATGATAAAGACTCTTTCGGAAAATGTTCGAAAGTGATGTCTTTTAAATCGATTAAAATCAAAATTTCTTCATCGCCTTTTAAGTCATGTATGCTTTCAAAATCTGATTTTACTGAAACCAGATTGAACTCTACATTTTGTTTTAAACATAAATACAAGAATCTTGATTTCTTATAATAAGAAACCTTACAGACCTGTAAATCTAAATCTTCTCTCTCCAAGCTAATTAAACTGACGGTGTTCTATTTTATGTAAATCATCTTTACTTAATGATTTAAAGTAGTCGTAGGTAATTTTTAACCCTTCCTTTCTGGCAACTTTAGGTTCCCACTTTAAAACTTCTTTTGCTAAAGTGATATCCGGTCTTCTTTGCTTTGGGTCGTCTTTTGGCAAGGGCAATGAAATTAATTTTTGATTAGCTCCCGTCAATTTCAATATTTCTTCCCCAAATTCTTTGATGGTTATCTCTTCCGGATTTCCAACGTTCACAGGCAAATGATAATCACTTAACAGCAATCTGTAAATCCCTTCCACCAAATCATCCACATAGCAAAAACTTCTTGTCTGAGAACCATCGCCAAACATGGTTAAATCTTCACCACGCAATGCTTGTCCAATAAAGGCAGGTAAAACTCTTCCATCATTCAGACGCATTCTTGGGCCGTATGTATTAAAAATTCTTACGATACGTGTTTCCAATTCATGAGCATTATGGTATGCCATTGTCAATGCTTCCATGAAACGTTTTGCTTCATCATAACATCCTCTGGGACCAACGGGATTTACATTTCCCCAATAACTTTCTACCTGCGGGTGCACAAGTGGGTCGCCATAAACCTCACTGGTAGAAGCAACCAATACACGCGATTTTTTAACGCGAGCCAAACCCAATACATTATGTGTTCCTAATGAGGAAACCTTTAATGTTTGAATAGGAATTTTTAAATAATCAATTGGTGAAGCCGGAGAAGCGAAATGTAATATATAATCCAGGTCACCCGGAACGTGAATAAACTTAGAAACATCGTGATGGTAAAATTCAAAATGCTCGAGTTTAAATAAATGCTCAATGTTTTTTAAATCACCGGTAATTAAATTATCCATCCCGATGACGTGATGACCTTCCTTTATAAACCTGTCACAAAGATGAGAACCTAAAAATCCTGCTGCCCCGGTAATTAATACTCTTTTCATCTTAATTTGTTTTTATACCAATACAATAATAATCGAATCCCAGTTTTTTCATTTCCTTCACATCAAAAATATTTCTGCCGTCAAAAATTACTTTGGTGTTTAAACGCTTTGCTATCTCATTAAAGTCAGGCACTCTAAACTCAGGCCATTCAGTCACAATAAGCAAAGCATCCGTGTTGTTTAAAACATCGTACTGATCTGTGCTGTATGCGATAGTGTCTCCCAATATTCTTTGCGCTTCGTGCATGGCTACCGGGTCATAAGCAATAACACTGGCACCTGCTTTCAATAGTTTTTCTATAATTACCAATGAAGGAGCTTCACGCATATCATCTGTTTTGGGCTTAAATGACAAACCCCAAAAGGCAAATGTTTTTCCCTTTAAATTATTATTGTAATGTGTAACTACTTTATTAAACAATACTTCCTTTTGCGATTCATTTACATCTTCAACTGCGTTAAGAATGCGCATGTTGTAATTATTTTCTTTCGCGGTTTTAATCAGTGCCTTCACATCTTTTGGGAAACAGCTTCCGCCGTAACCAACACCCGGGTAAATAAATTTCGGGCCAATTCTGCCGTCGCTGCCAATGCCTTTACGTACCATGTTAACATCCGCTCCCATAATTTCACAAAGATTGGCAACATCATTCATGAAACTGATTTTTGTTGCCAGCATAGCGTTGGCTGCATACTTTGTCATTTCCGCAGAAGGGATATCCATAAAAATAATCGGATGTCCGTTCATTAAAAACGGCTTGTATAATTTGCGCATGATTTCTTCTGCCTCAGGTCTGTCAGTTCCAACTACAATTCTATCAGGCTTCATGAAATCTTCTATTGCAGCACCTTCTTTTAAGAATTCCGGATTTGATGCAACGTAAAATTCTAATTTAGATTTTCTTTTATCTAATGATGCCTGAACTGCATTTCTCACTTTTTCGGAAGTGCTAACCGGCACGGTAGATTTTGTCACTACAACCATTGGATGTTCCATATGCTCACCAATTGATGAAGCAACACCTATTACATATTTTAAATCGGCTGAGCCGTCTTCATCCGGTGGTGTGCCCACAGCAATAAAAACCACTTCCGCGTTTTGAATACTGTCTTTTAGAGAAGTTGAAAAATGCAATCGCTTCTTTGACACATTTCTCAGCACCATTTCTTCCAGTCCCGGCTCGTAAATAGGTAAGATGCCTTTCTTAAGATTCTCGATTTTTTTCTCATCAATGTCAACACAAGTAACATCCATGCCAACTTCGGAAAAGCAAGTACCGGTAACCAAACCTACATAACCTGTTCCTATAACCGCAATTTTCATTTCAATTAGTTATTACAAAATTCTAAAACGCTATCACAAATGTATTTTAATGTATCATCACTTAGTTCCGTATGCATTGGTAATGACAATACTATTTCGCATAACTTTTCAGTTACCGGAAAATCCCCTGCTTTATATCTTTCGCTGCTATATGCCTTTTGCATATGCAATGGAATCGGATAATAAATCATACTTGGAATATTTCTTTCGGATAAAAATTGTCGTAAAGCATCACGATTAATTCCATTCAACTTAAGTGTATACTGATGAAATACATGGGTTGAATTTTTTGCACGTGCCGGAGTTGTCAATTTTGCATTACCTGCAAAAGCTTTGTCATAATAATCTGCGGCTCTGTTTCTCGCAGCAGCATACTCATCCAAATGTTTCAGCTTCACTTTTAAAACTGCCGCTTGTATGGAATCTAGTCTTGAATTAACACCGAGCACATCATGATGGTATTGCTTGCTTTGCCCGTGATGTGCTATCATTCTTAATTTCGCTGCTAAATTATCATCATTAGTATAAATAGCACCGCCATCTCCATAACATCCTAAATTTTTACTTGGAAAGAAAGAAGTACAACCTACTGTTCCTATTGTTCCGGCCTTCGCTTTCTTTCCGTCTTTAAAAATATAATCTGCGCCAATAGCTTGCGCAACATCCTCTATTACAAACAAATTACTTTCTTTTGCAATAGCAAGAATTTCTTCCATGTTACAACACTGTCCGTATAAATGAACCGGAACAATTGCTTTTGTTTTTGGCGTAATGCTCCTTTTGATGGCTTCAATATTAATATCAAACGTATCTTCATTCACATCTACCAATACCGGCGTTAGTCCTAATAAACCAATTACTTCAGCCGTTGCCACATACGTGAAATTGGCTGTGATTACTTCATCACCTGGTTTAAGACCAAGTGCCATCATGGCAATTTGAAGTGCATCGGTTCCGTTGGCGCAAGGGATAACATGTTTTACGTTTAAGTACTTTTCTAAATCAGATTGAAATTCTTTTACTGCAGGTCCATTGATAAACGCAGTATTTTCAATCACGTTTTGGATTCCTTTGTCAACTTCTTCCTTAATTTTCTCATACTGAGATTTAAGGTCTACCATTTGAATCTTTTGAGTTGTAAGCATTCGTAGAAAATTTAGCTAATATACTGAAAATAGACGAGGTGAAAAGTATCAAAAGAATTTATCCATTTCCACTTTAAACCAACCAGGCAGCTTGCTCAATTTACCTGTGTTTTTATCAATAATGGCAAGCGTTACGTGGCCAAAATTTAACAGCTCACCCGATGCATTAAAACACTCATAATCAAAGTGCAATTTTACGCCATTTGGATTTTCCTTTACCATAGTAACGATGGTTAATTCATCGTCATAAAAAGCAGGTTTCTTGTATTTAATATGGTAATCTAAAACCGGCATCATGATGCCACGGTCTTCAACATCTTTATAGGAAAAACCCAATTTTCTCATTGCTTCAACACGGCCTACTTCATAATACTGCGCATACATACCATAATAGGCATAACCCATTCTGTCGGTCTCTCCGTATCTAACTCTGAGTTTTGTTTCTGCTTTTAGCATGAGATTATTATTCTGTTATTATTATAAATTTTATTAAATCTAAGTCCTATTTGCGCTAAATTAGCAATTGTCGTTAAATGCACAAGTTATTATTATACTTCATTTTACCCTTATTGATTCTTGGGTGTAAAAAAATGTATGTTCCCACTAAAGGAACGTATAAATATGTAGTTATTAATGAAGAAAAAAGTTCGAATACCATTGACAGCATTATTTCTCCATACAAGAATGTTATTGAGAAAGAAATGAATATGGAAATCGGATATAGCAAAAGTCATTTAACTAAACAGGGACACGAATCTGCATTAGGCAATTTTTTCTGTGACGCTATGAAGTGGGCCTACGATAGCATACGAAAAGAAAAAACCAATTGTTTAGTGTTAATGAATCATGGAGGAATGCGTACATCTCTATATCAAGGAACCGTAAAAGTGAGTAACATGTTTGAATTGATGCCCTTTGAAAATGAATTAAATGCTATTACTATTAGTGGTAATCAATTGTTGGAAATTGTGGAAGCCATTAAAATAAAACAACATCCTTATTTTGGATTCAAATTAATTTCAGATAATAAAAACAAAAACGAAATATTTTTACTAAACGGAAATCCGATGAAGGTTGATTCAAATTATTGTTTGATTACGTCGGACTATTTAATTAATGGTGGAGACGGTTTTAAATTCGGAGAAAATAATAAAACTGTAATTCATTTAAACTTTCTTTTAAGAGATGCTTTGATACGATACACTCAACATGTTACATTTATCGGAGACAGCATAAAAGCATATAAAGACGGGAGGTATCATGTGGAATAGAAGAAAAT
>JBFWYJ010000138.1:0-7975 GCA_050186555.1 Bacteroidia bacterium | reverse complement strand
TTCCTTTCTTAAAGTCCTCGGCCAATTTTTTAAATCCGCTAATCATAGGAATAAATACAAAATTTACGTCATACACCTCGGCCATATCAAAACTTGACTCTCCTTTGGCCTTTTTAATAAATGTATAATAAAGTGGGTTTAGCCATTTTTTCAGCTCGTCTTCTGCCTTTCTATGAAATGCGATTGCAATAAGTGTTTCTTTCCCGTTTTTTAAAGGCACAATTGCTTTTTTGTTATCCAAATAAACACCTTCCAATGCGGGAAATTGTTTTCCTTTTTGTGCATTTATTATACCAAATGCTAATAATAACAATAAAATGCTCGTGATTTTTTTCATATACTACAATTATCTATTTTATCAATTCTAGACTGGTGTCGTCCTCCCTCAAATTTTTCATTTAAAAATGCATCTACACATTTCTTTGCTTCTTCCTCTGAAATATACCTTGCGGGTAATGCGATAATATTTGCATTGTTGTGTTGTTTTGCTAATGCTGCAATTTCTTGATTCCAACAAAGAGCTCCACGTATTCCTTTATGTTTATTAACACTCATGTTAATTCCGTTTCCGCTTCCGCAGATAACAATTCCAAGTGCCTTCTCATTTTCCAAAACGGCTATTGCAACAGCATGACCAAAATCAGGATAATCCGCTCTTTCTTCCGAAAAACAGCCTTTATCACTAACTTCTATTCCTAAAGCGATTAAGTGGGTTTTTATTTTTTCCTTTAGTTCAAACCCTGCATGATCGCTTCCAATAAATATTTTCATAGTACTTTAAATGTAATAATGCGTATTTATTTTCTATTGTTTAAAAATAGTAATCAACGTTAATTAACACTAATAATTTATAGAGCTCATTTTCAGTCCCATTCAACTAACATATTTCCTAAATACTATGTTAATTAGTGTTTATAATAGTTAATATAGAATGAGATGTTTTTAAACATATTTTCAATTTTAAGTTTATATGAAAATTAAAATGAATTGTACTTCATACCCAGTTTAAAAAATATGCTTATTTATTAATACTCTTTTGTGTTTGTCTACACTTGAACTAACCATGAAGTTATTAACTAATTTCTTTTTTTATATTCCTTCAACTTATCATTTTCATTGAATTCCAACTGTTTAATTAACTACTTTTGTTTATACGGTGTTAATGATAAGTTAATTACTCAAAAACCAATTTTTAATTAAGTAAATTAATAACAAATTAACAGCCTATTATATATAATACATATTTTTTAAAATTAAATTTATATATGTTATTAGAGAAAGGATACATTGAGGAAAGTATAGATCCATCAATAAATTTAGTTTCTGAAATAAATAAACTTAAATCAGAAAAAAATGCAGTACTTTTGGCTCATTACTACCAATATGGCGAAATACAAGATATTGCAGATTTTACAGGAGACAGTTTGGCACTTGCGCAAAAAGCACAATCAACCAAGGCCGATATCATTTTGTTTGCAGGCGTGCATTTCATGGCAGAAACTGCTAAGATTTTAAATCCTACAAAAAAAGTTATTATTCCTGATCTGAATGCAGGGTGTAGTTTAGCTGACTCTTGCTTACCTGAGGATTTTTATAATTTCAAAAAACAACACCCAAATCATTTAGTAATTTCTTACATTAATTGTTCTGCTGAGATTAAAGCGCTAACAGATATTATTTGTACAAGCAGTAATGCATTGCAGATAGTAAATAGCCTGCCTAAAGATCAAAAAATAATTTTTGCGCCAGATAAAAATTTAGGTGCTTATATAAATAAAAAATCAGGAAGAGAAATGTTGTTATGGGATGGCGCTTGTCAAGTTCATGAGATTTTTAGTTTAGAGAAATTAGTACGACTTAAAGTAAAACATCCGAATTCTAAAATAATTGCGCACCCAGAATGCGAAGAAGAAATTCTTGAGTTGTCTGATTTTATTGGTAGTACAAGTGCACTCTTAAATTTTACTGAAAAAGACGGTTGTAAAGAATTTATTGTTGTAACAGAAACCGGTATTTTACATCAAATGAAAAAAAGAAGTCCTGATAAAGAATTTATTCCTGCTCCTCCGGAAAATAATTGTGCATGCAATGATTGCCCGTATATGAAGTTAAATACTATGGAGAAGATTTATTTATCATTAAAATATGAGCAACCTGAACTAATTATGGAAGCAGAATTAATTGAAAAGTCAAGAAGGCCAATTTTAAAAATGTTAGAGTTATCAGCGCAATTTGGACTCTGATTGCACGATTTAATTAAGTACTTTTACATAAGATGTCTAGATTAGTTTTAATAGGGGTTTTTTCAATAGTTTTTTGTTTTCAATTACTTTCTCAACAAAAACTAAAAGAAGGCTATAATAAATTATATTATCCAAATGGCAATATAAGCAGTGAAGGAACAATAAAAGATGGAAAACCAAACGGATATTGGAAAAACTACTATGAGAATGGAAAAATTAAAATTGAAGGAAACAGAAAAAATTTCCAATTAGATAGTACATGGATTTTTAATGATATAAAAGGCAGAATAACAAGATCAATCGATTATAAAGAAGGAAAGAAAAACGGTTTTATAAGAACGTATGATACCTTGGGAAATAAAATTACTGAGGATGACTATAAAGATGATATTATTGTAGGAATATCAAAGAAGTTTTTTCCTTCAGGGAAGATAATGAAAACTCAACCATATAGTGGTGGAGTAAAAGATGGAACTGGTTATGAATTTAATGAAGATAGCTTAGTAACAGCTATTGTAAATTATAAAAAAGGTGTATTTATAGGTAAAGAAAGAATTAATGAGAAAGATAATTTAGGAAGAAAACAAGGTTTATGGAAGGAGTTATTTGAGAATGGTGATGTTAAGAAAGAGATGAATTACTATAATGACACACTTGTTGGTTTTGCTATGGAGTATGATAAAAAGGGAAATTTAAAATCAATAAAAAAATACGATAAGGGCAAAGAACTTAAAAACGCTCCTGAAGTTAGACAAGTTCAGGTTTATAGGAAACGCTATGAAGATGGTAGTTTAGCGTATGAGGGTGTTTATGATGATGGCGTTCCAATAGGTTCGCACTATCATTATAAACAAGAATATAAATGTGATTCAATAGAATATTATAATGATTCAATAGGTGGATTTTATAAAAAATGGATTTGTAGAACCTATTCTATTCCTGACAGTTTAATTGAATATGATGAAGGCGTTTTAATTGCTAAAGGAGCTGTTGATAAAGACAGAAACAAAATAGGCGAGTGGGTTGAATACCATAATTCAGGTGAGTTTAAAGCTAAAGGCGTTTATGTAAATGATAAACCTACTGGTGTATGGAAGTTTTTTTATCCTTCAGGAAAACTAGAACAAACCGGACAATATGATAAAGCAGGAAGAGAACAGAAGACGTGGATTTGGTATTATGAAAGCGGTAAAGTAATGCGTGAAGAAAACTATTATAATGGAAAAAGAGAAGGTTTAATGGTTGATTACACAGAAAACGGAGATGTTTTTATAAAAGGAAATTGGTTTGACGATAAGAAGGAAGGAATCTGGTATTACGAGAATGATAATTACTTTGAAAAAGGAAAGTTTGTATCAGGACAATTAGATAGTTTGTGGAGAGGTTTTTATAAACCCGAAAAGTCTAAATTTTTTATTGGTAAGTTTGAATATGGCGTTGCAGAAGGCCATCATACTTTCTATTATAGAAACGGCGTAAAAATGGTTGAAGGAGATTATCAGGGCGGCTTGAAACAAGGCGACTGGAAATTTTATGATGAAACTGGCTTAAACTATTTATCTATTCATTATAAAGACGATATTGAAATAAAATGGCAAGGAGAAAAAATATTCCCTACCTATGAACAAAGCGTAAGAACGTATAATATTAAAATAGGAGAGGATAAAACCCAAACTATTCGGAGTAAGCCCTAGTCATAGATGAACGAACTTTCATTATTCGAATCAATTGATCTGCCCTTGGTTATCTTTGATAATCAAAAAGCGTATTATATAAATACGGCAGGAAAGAAACTTCTTAAGTTTAGTAAGAATGAAAACATTAGTAAAATAAAGCCCTTGAGTTTTATTAATGATAAATACAGAAATAGAATAAAGGAAAATAACACTAGAATCATCAATGGCGAAAAATTTCCTTCTGTAGAGTTGGAAATAACAAACAAAAAAGGGAATACGATAGACATACAAGCTAAATCTACTCAATTTGTATGGGAAGGAAAGAAGGTTGTCTTATCGATGTTTTATGACATAACAGAGAAAAAGCAGCTTTATAGAAACCTAATTGAATCACAAAACATTCTTAATGTTATCGGAAAATCTGACTCAGATTTTATTTTTAGATATGAACTTTCTGAAAAACCCACACTGAGCTATGTTTCAAATTCTGTGTTTTCAGTAACTGGCATTAAGAAAACGCAATTACAAAAAAACCATCAGCTATTTTTCAGCAAAATTTATTGTGAAGGCGGGCCTAATTACTCATTTAACACAGCGCATTTAAAGCGCCTTTCTAAAAACAGCACGCAAATAGTAGATTATAACGTGCCCGGAAGAGAATCAAAAATTCTTAGTATAAACCACCAACTAATAAAGAACGAGAAAGGAAAAACGGTTTCAGTCTTAGCGCTGGTGCGGGATATTACGAAAGAAAGTCAGGCGGAATCCGCACTTCATTTATCTCAAAAACAGTTTAATATTATCACAAAAAACGCACATGATATTATTTACTTTTTTACATATCAACCTAAGCCAAAGTATTTATTTGTCAGTGATTCATTAAAGAAAGTTTTGGGCTACAGCCCACAACAACTATACAAAGACCTTTTTTCCTTAATAAGAAAAGTTTGGGAAAAGATAATCCTTTAAAGGAGAGCGAAAAAAAGGTTGCTATTCAACAGAAGAAAAGCAAAGTTCAGCATTCTACAATTACGTTTTCAATTACAGACAGTAAAGGCAAAGAAAAATGGCTGGAAGACAGCATAACCCCAATTAGTAATAAAGCAGGCCAGATTCAGTTTATTTTCGGCATCATTAGAGATATTACCGAGATAAGAAATAAGGAGAAGGAAATTAATCAAAAGTGGCTTGACTATAAAAATTTATTAGACCTTTCGCCTTTGGCATTTATTATTCATAAGAACGGCAAATGTTTGTTATGTAATAAAACAACAGTAATATTAACAAAATCCAAAACTGAAAAAGACCTAATCGGGAAATCAATTTTTAACTACATTAAACCAAACCAACTTACAAAGGCAAAGGCAAGGTCAAAGAAAGTGTCTAAAGGTCAAGAACTTGATTTTGTTGATTATAACTTAATTGACAAAAAGGGGAATGAGATTAATGTAAAAATAAAGACCGTTCCCATTGTTTATAATGGCGAGAACTGTCAATTATCCTTGGTTAAAGACGTTAGTCAGCAAGAGAAATACGAAAGAAGCATAATAAGGGCAGAAATAATAGAAGAACATAATAAAAAACTTCTAAGAGAAATAAGGCTAAGAAAAAATGCAGAAGAGCAATCAAAAGATTTTTCAAACAGACTTGAAGTAATATTTAACACAAGTGATTATTTAGTTTGGACAGTTAATAGCAATTATGAGTTTACTTATTTCAACAGTAATTTTAAGGCGCATTTTGTAAATAAATACAAAACAGAACCCAAAACGCTTAAAACAGGGAAGGAATTAGTGGGAAAGAAATATAAAGAGAACTACGAGAAAGCCTGGTGGGGTCTTTATGACCAGGTCTTAGCCGGTAATAACATTAAGAAGGAGCGCTTTGATCAAGACGGCCTGCCGTTTGTGTGGGAAGTATTTATGAGCCCCATCAAGCTTAATAACCAAGTGGTGGAAGTTAGTTGCATTGCTAAAAATATAACAGAGAACCATCAAATTAAGGTAAGCGCAGAGGAGCAGTCAGCCAGGCTTAACGCTATTTTTGAAAGCGGGACACAATTGGTGTGGACGGTTACCAAAGACAATAAGTACACGGCATTCAATAAGAATTTTAAAAATGCAGTAATAAATCTTACAGGCGAAGCACCTTCACCCGGGCTTATTCATGGCGGAATTAAGAAGAAGATTTATACAGATTTTTGGAATGATATTTACAAGAAGGCCTTTACAACAAAGAAAAACTTTAGTTTTATTAATAGCAGAGAATATTCTGACAAGGAAATAACGCGCCAATATTATGTAAACCTTATTTTCAACAAATCCGGCGAAGCCACAGAGCTTTGCGTAATCGGAAATGACATTACAGCAAAAAAAGAATCTGAAGAAAAATCAATTGCACAAGCAGCAAAACTAAACTCCATATTTGAAGGAAGCTCACACTATGTGTGGATTGTAAACCCTAAGAACAGAATAACGTCTTTTAATAAAAACTACTATGAATTAATTAGAAAAATTTATGGCTCAGAGCCAATAATTGGAGAGGAATTAAACAGAGGGATTAAAGACAACAACGAAGCGTACTTGCAAAAGCTGAATGAAAACTATTTGAAAGCATTTGAGGGCGAAAAACAAAATTTCGAGCTGGATATATTAACAGTAGACGGAGAAAGAATTGTATTAAATGTTTTCTTGAATCCGGTTTTTGAGAGCAATAAAATAGTTGAGGTATCGGGGGTGGCACACGATATTACACAATTAAAACAAAACGAAGAAGGCCTGGTGCAGTCGTTGAAGGAAAAAGAGGTTTTGTTAAAAGAAGTGCATCACCGTGTAAAAAACAACATGCAAATTATCAGTAGCATACTAAACCTTCAGTCAAGCTATATTTATGATACAAAGGTTTTAGAGCTGTTAAAAGAGAGCCAAAACAGAATAAAGACGATGGCTTATGTACACGAAAGTCTTTATCAAAACAAAACGTTCTCAATTATCAATCTTTCAGAGTACTTATCAACCCTGGTTAACAATATTGTACAGTCTTATTCCGTTTCGCCTGAAAAAACAAAATTAATTATCAACTCCGAAAAAGTGCTTTTGAACCTGGATAATGCCATTCCGCTTGGCCTGATAGCAAATGAGTTAGTAACAAATGCAATAAAACACGCTTTTCCGGGTAAAAGCAAAGGGGTAATACAGATTAATTTGCAAACTAAAAACAATTATGTATTTTTAAACATTGAAGATAATGGCATTGGGCTGCCGCCGGATTTTAATCCTGAGTCTAGCGCAACATTAGGTCTCCAATTGGTTCAAACATTAGGAGATCAGATTACCGCTAAGGTGGAGTTCATAAGTAAACAACCGCACGGCACTATTGTCAATATCTCATTTAAACACTAAAGAATGGAAGGCAATCAAAAGCTTAATATCTTTATCGTTGAGGACGAGAGCATCGTTGCCAAAGACATACAGAACAGCTTAATTAAATTAGGGTATAATGTTGTTGGACAAGCTAACAATGGGGCTGATGCGATTGAGCAAATCAAGAAGACTAACCCTGATTTGGTTTTGATGGACATCATGATTAAAGGTCCAATGTCAGGAATTGAAGTAACGGAAAGGCTTAAGGAGGAGATGAATATTCCTGTAATCTATCTTACAGCGTATGCCGACGAGGCAACATTAAGCAAGGCAAAGATAACCGAGCCTTACGGATACATATTAAAGCCGTTTAAAGAAATTGATTTGCACAGCTCAATTGAGATGAGCGCTTATAAGCATAAGAAAGATCTTGAGTTGAGAAAAGAACGTGATTTTTTGTATTCTTTAGTGGAAAACAAAGACGAGGGAAATCAAGACATACTTTTTGTGAAAGCAAACAGTAAACTTGTCAAAATTTTGTTGAAAGACATTTATTTCGTTGAGGCCTTAAAAGACTACGTTATCATTAATACGCAATACGCAAGATACACAGTGCAGAGTACAATGAAAGACATTGAAAGAAAATTAGGAACTACTAATTTTATACGCGTACACAGATCGTTTATTGCAAGAA
>JBFWYJ010000137.1:0-7988 GCA_050186555.1 Bacteroidia bacterium | reverse complement strand
CACGTTTAAGCGGTATTTCATCATCAGGATGAATTACCTCAAAAATGGATTTATTTAGGTAATTTATTTTCTTTAATGATGTAAGTTTTTCAAATGACGTATTTATAGAACTAAAACGATAACTTTCGTCTATTACCATAATAATATCATTTGCATTTTCAAAAATGCTTTTATACTTTTCATTTTTCTCTAACAGAGACATTTCAAGCAATTTCTTTTCTGTTATGATATTACTGGTAGAAATAAAGTACTCTACAAATTCTTCTTTATTTAATATTGGAGATATTATTGTGTCAACCCAAAAAAGACTCCCATCTTTAGCTTTATTACAAATTTCACCGCGCCAAATTTTGCCTTGTAAAATGGTTTTCCACAACTCAACAAAAAAAGCTTTATCGTGATAATCAGAACGAAACACTTGATGCGTTTCCCCAATTAATTCATCAATAGTGTACTGACTAGCTTTACATAGCAATTCATTGGCATAAGTTATTTTTCCATTTATATCAGTGATAGCTATTAGTGATGCATTGTTTACAGCAATTTGTAGAGAGCGAAGAGATTTATATATGCTGGAAAGATTGTTGCGATGGACATCTTCTTGCACTAAGCAGGAGTAAGATGTTAATTGATTATTTGAATCAAATTCACCACAAGCATATTCTTTAAAGAATTTCCGAATACCGTTTTTTCCAATAATGTTATAGTCAGAAATATGAATTTTATTCAACTCTAGATTCTTGGAATAATAATTAAAGTGTTCGTCTTTGCTTGAAAAACCTCTTAGAATATAATAAGGAACAGGATTTCCGGCTTTGAGTTCATCTGAAGAATAGTCAAAAAAATCGGAGCAGGAACAATCAATTTGATGCAGATTTTCAAGGAGAAAAGAATAACTAAGCTTAATGCCCGGCAGAGCATTAATTATTTGCTTGGTATACTCTTGATTAAACAGTACATGTTGCATAACAATAGCAAGACAATTTACGAAAAAATATAGACAGCATGAACCAAATCATTACCATGTAAGATTTGTAGAGAATTTGTCCGGTTATCAGGTAAGAAAATTTCTCATCACATTTTGAAAGTTTTTCATGTTGAAGTTTCCAAAATGGATACTGTATAAACATAAAAATAAATTAGTTGCAATCAATCTGAAATGTTTTCAATTGTCAATGAATGTAGTGTTTGCAGTAAAGCATAAGTTGGTTTCAATAGCAATAAAATCTTAAAGGAGACGATAACATTCGTTTGATTAGTGAATCTTTATTGTTCGTTAATCAAAACAAGAGAAAAGAAAATTAATGATGTATTCCTAAGATACAAGCTAAAGCAAGTTCATTTAATCCATTTACGGTAGTTTCAGGAATTATGTTTGGTCTGTTTTTATTAGAAGAAAAGGATTGGATTTTTGTTTACAAAACATGCATGAACCAGCTGCCAAATTGAATTATAATAGGAATTAAATGGACCTTATTTTTTACGCTCAGTTCGATTGCTATTTAAATCAAGCGATGTAAGATAAATGTAAGTTTTGTGCGTTATAGCAAGATATGGAGATATTTTTTCATTTATGTATTATCTAATTTTATCTATATCACTTGGTATTTAGTCTAAATTACTTTTCTAAATTGTTTTAGAGTCAACTTTTTGCAAGAATAATTGTAAATTAACATAAATACTTACATATTTAAGATTTAATAATAATATGTCAATTAAAAATCATAAATCATTAGTAATCAAAAAGGTAAATAGGGTTGATTTAATCAGGCGAGTAGCTTTCATTATTTTATTACTTGTTTTGGCAAGCGCTTTTATAACGATGGCTCATGCCCAATCGGTCACGAAAACGTCTAATACCAGTGGTGATTGGAGTAATGCCGGAACATGGACTCCCAATGGCGTGCCAAGCTCAACCGATAATGTATTAATTGCCTCAAATCATGAGGTTGCAATTAATGGGAATTTTCAATGCAACAATTTAACGATTGGAAATGGTGCAGCAGCTCAGTTAAGATTCAGCAATGGTTTTTTCAGCTTTGGTGCCGCGCGTAATTTTACGGTAAATGGAAATTTAGTGATAAATAGTGCTGCTACTTTTGATGTTTACTCCGGAATAAATACCCATCAATTATATATCAAAAGAGATTTAACAAACAACGGAACAATTGATTTCAGAGGAAATTCTTCGTGGTTTCCATTATCTTCATCCAGGGCAGATATTAATTTTATTGGAAATAATAACCAGAAATATGATGGTAATGCAACACAAAATAGATTAAATCTCATTAATCTAAATATGGGTAATTCTTCTGGCAATGTATTGGATGTTACAGTCAGTCTGTTTGATGTGCCAAGCAATTTCTTATCACTTGCAAACGGAACATTTAAGTACGCGACTAATATTTCTCATGCAATTACCCCTTTTACGATTGCTACCTCTATCTCTGCTACTTCAGGTCTTTGGTTGAGCTCTTCAAATAGTACAGTTTCATGCGATAATAATTTGTCCTTTGCAGGACCAATAACAATTGATAGCGGTACACTTGCGTTAACCAATAATTTCACAAATAATGGAAACTTTACACAGAATAATGGCTGGGTAGTGTTAAAAGGAAGTAATGCTCAATCACTTGCAGGTACGAATCCATTCAATTTTTTAAATCTGCAACTTGACAATAATACAGGTGCAATTCAGAATAACACAATAAATTTGATTACTGAATTAAAGTTATCAAACGGAACGTTTAACACAAATTCAAAACCTTTCACATTAATTTCAACTTCAGCAGGAACCGGAAGGATTTCGCAAATAACAGGTTCGGGTAATATTACAGGAAATATTATTGTTCAGCGTTTCGCTCCCGGCGGCAAAACAGGCTGGGCTTTAATTGGTACACCTATTGTATCGGGACTAACACTTAACGATTGGGATGATGATATTTATATTTCTTGTCCAAGTTGTCCGGATGGCAGTGCCAGTAATTTTAAATCTATTTATACTTACGATGAAACGGCTGCCGGAGATTATTCTTCTACAGCTTCATACATTCCATTGAGTACAATCAACGACCCAATCGTTCCTAATAAAGGGTATTGGGTATATTTAGGTGATGGACAAACAACAACAAATAATCTGACATTGGACGTTACCGGTCCTGTAAGAAAATTTAATCAAAGTATTCCATTATCTTTTACAAATAATGATTCGCCTGCAAATATTGGATGGAATCTGATTCACAATCCTTATCCTTCGCCAATCTCTTGGTCAGCTTTGCGCAACGGGAATGCTGCAGTCGACAATGCAATTTATACTTATAACGCAGATATCGGAACTACCGTTTCATACGTAAACGGTATTAGCAGTCCTGCAGTTGGAGCCGGTGGGATAGGAGACAATATTCCTATGTCACAAGGTTTTTATGTGCACGTTTCTTCTGCAACTTCATTAAATGCTACTGAATCGATTAAAGTTTCAGGGAACCCCACTTTTTTAAAGTCAAATAACCAAACACCGGCATTATTGCGATTGAGGCTTTCAGGGAATGGTTACCAGGACGAAACGGTAATTTATACTCAAAATGGTGCAAGCACTTCTTTTGACGTTGAATATGATGCCCTTAAAATGAGTGCCCAAAACGCTAGTAAACCTGTAATTGTTACAATTAATAACGAGAATGAGTTTCAAATCAATGGCATTTCCCCCGTTAACGGAACATACACTACCGAGGTTAAAGTAGTGTCGGGTTCAAGTGGGATATATAAAATCTCAGCGTTAGATTTTGATGCATTTCCAAAAGGCGCATGTTTTAACTTATATGACAAGTTCACTAATACAAATACGAATATTAAAGCATCAAGTTATTTTTTCAATTTTTCTGATACAACATCCGTTCCTAGGTTTGTTTTGTCAATTACCATTAATGAATTACAGGTAAATGCTATTACTGAACAACCAACGTGTTCAAATTTTACTGCAGGGAATATTATTGTAAACCCAACGGGAAATGGCCCATGGAATTATTATTGGAAAGATCAAAATAATAACTTGATTAGAACTCAGTTATTAAAAAATGGTCCCGATACATTAGCAGGATTAATTTCAGGAAATTATCTTTTGGAAATGCATACTTTAAATGGTTGTAACAATTTTGAACTAAACAAAACAATCATAAAGCAAATTCCTGCTATTGCAAATTTTGAGGTTAATGATCCAAATAATAACCCAATCAATTCTGAAATTGTTTTTTATAACAAGTCTTATAATACAAGTTCTTATGATTGGGATTTTGGTGACGGATTGGGAACCTCTTCAAATCATTCGCCAACATATTCGTACTCTGCCTTAGGTGAATTTCAGGTTAGATTGATTTCTTCAAGTTCTACCGGTTGCAGGGATAC
The DNA here is from genome assembly GCA_050186555.1 of Bacteroidia bacterium. Classification (GTDB taxonomy): domain Bacteria; phylum Bacteroidota; class Bacteroidia; order B-17B0; family Aurantibacillaceae; genus Aurantibacillus. The sequence continues at coordinate 3,587 of JBFWYJ010000137.1, read as the reverse complement.
TGTAACCAAAACGATAACCATAAATGATAAACCGATTGGTGTTGCAGAATATTTGAGTTTAGAAAATAACTTATTGGTAAAAACTTTACCGAATAATCAATATGAAATAACTCAAACATTAAATAATGAATTAAATGTTTCGTATGAAATAATTGATATTAATGGAAAAGTTATTGCGAGTAAATCGTTAGGAGTTACGAATGCCATTGTAATTAACTTGGATTTAGAAAGTCATTCTAAAGGTGTGTATTTACTCAAAATCAATTACGATAATACCTTTTTCCAACCAATAAAACTAATAGCTAATTAATCTTTGCTATAAGCCTTTTGAATTAAGAAATAATCGAATAAGACGATTGCTGCCATGGCTTCTACAATTGGTACTGCTCTTGGAACTACACAAGGATCATGGCGGCCTTCAATTTCTATACTGATACTATTGCCCGAGTTATCAATTGTTTTTTGAGACTTCTTAATAGAAGCAACAGGTTTAAATGCCACATTAAAGTAAATTGGCATTCCATTGCTGATTCCTCCTTGTATACCACCACTATTATTGGTTTTTGTAGATATTTTTCCGTTTTTTATTTCAAACTCATCATTTAACTCAGAGCCTCTTTTGCTTACAGATTCAAACCCGCTTCCTATTTCAAAGCCTTTTACGGCATTAATCGATAACATCGCTTTACCAAGTTCTGCATGCAATTTATTGAATACGGGCTCTCCCAATCCAACCGGACAGTTCTGCACGACACATTGGATGGTTCCGCCGCATGTATCGCCTTCTTCTTTCAATTGTTCTATATAGGCAATCATCTGGTTGGCAATCTCTGCGTCCGGACATCTTACAATATTTGATTCAATTTGATCAAGATTTAATTTATCGAAATTCTTCCCTGTGGCAATCCCCCCAATCTGATTTACAAAAGCGTTAATAGAAACACCTAACTTCCTTAGATATAACTTAGCGATTGCTCCTGCAACAACGCGACTGATAGTTTCTCTCGCACTGCTTCTTCCGCCCCCTCTAGGATCCCTGATTCCATATTTCTTTTCATAAACATAATCTGCGTGACTTGGACGATAAATATCTTTTAGCTTATCATAATCCCCGCTTTGCTGATTTTTGTTTTTTACAATAAATGCAATAGGTGTTCCTGTTGTAACATTATCTAGTAGTCCGGAAAGAAATTCAACTTCGTCGTTTTCATTTCTTGGCGTCGAAATGTTTGATTGTCCCGGTCTTCTTCTGTTTAGTTCGTTTTGGATAAATTCTAAATCAAGTTTTAATCCGGCCGGACAACCATCAATTATGCCTCCAATACCAATACCATGACTTTCGCCAAAGGTGGTTAGTTTAAATAATTGTCCGAATGAATTTCCGCTCATGGTTAGCAAAGATAATAATTGTTACGCATTAATATTTTAATGTTAGTTTTGTGATATGAGTAAGCTGTTACTTAAGAATATCAAACAACTGGTGCAAGTTAGAGACGAAAATCTTCAATTGGTAAAAGGTGTAGATATGAAGTTCTTACCGGTTCTTGAAAATGCCTGGTTGGCATGCGATAATGGACTAATTGCAGATTATGGTTCTATGGATGATTTTCCAGGTATTGCAGACTGGAAAGATTTGGAAGTCATAGATTGCTCAGGCAAAATTGTAATGCCAGCTTTTGCAGATAGTCATACACACATTGTATTTGCGGGAAATAGAGAAGCGGAGTTTGTTGATAGAATTAATGGCTTAACTTACGAGGAGATTGCAAAAAGAGGAGGGGGAATATTGAATTCCGCAGCCAAATTAAGAGAAACCTCTGAAGATGATCTTTATGAGCAATCCTTGAATCGCTTTCATGAAATTATTTCTTTGGGTACAGGTGCTGTAGAAATAAAAAGTGGATACGGCTTAACATTGGAAAGTGAATTAAAAATGCTTCGTGTTATCAAACGCTTGAAGGAAAGAAATGAAATTCCTGTTAAAGCCACATTTCTTGGAGCACATGCCTACCCAAAAGAATATTTAAATGATAAACCGGGATATGTAAAGCATGTTATTAATGAAATGCTTCCCGCTGTTGGGGAAGAAAAATTGGCAGATTACATAGACGTTTTCTGCGAGAATGGATATTTCAGTGATGTGGAAACAAAACAAATTCTGGAGGCGGGAGCAAAATACGGTTTAATTCCAAAATTACATGCTGAGCAACTGAGTCACAGTAATGGAATTGTGACCGGAATAGCTTGTAATGCAATAAGTGTAGACCATTTAGAATATTGCAATGAAAGTGATATTAAGGCCTTGAAAAATAGCAATACTATGCCGGTTATTTTACCGGGTGCAGCTTACTTTTTAAGTTTGCCAAATCCACCTGCCCGGCAGATGATTGATGCCGGTTTGCCGCTTGCAATTGCTTCTGATTATAATCCTGGAAGCTCTCCGACGGGTAATATGAGTTTCATGATGAGTATTGCTTGTATTCAATATAAAATGAATCCTGAAGAAGTTATTAATGCTTCAACAATTAATGGTGCTTATGCGATGCACGTTTCTGAACAAGTAGGAAGCATTACTCCCGGTAAACTAGCTAACTTGTTTATAACCAAAGAAATAAATAGTTATTCTTATATTCCTTACGCTTTTTCCACACCATTAATAGAAAAAGTGATTATTAATGGAAGCGTGTGGAATTAGCCAAAATTTCTATTTTCTCAAATAGTGTATCTTTGTGAATAGTTTTATATGATTTCTGACCTCTTTCTGACCTTATTATTAGTATTATTTAATGGCTTTTTTGTTGCGGCTGAGTTTGCTTTGGTGAAAGTTAGACACTCTCAATTGGATTTAAAAATTCAACAAGGAAGCAGTCGCGCGAAATTGGCAAAGAGTTTATTAGAAAACCTTGACTCATATTTATCTGCATCACAATTAGGAATCACCCTTGCCAGTTTAGCTTTGGGTTGGGTTGGTGAAGAAATTTTTGCAGATTTGGTACGTAGAGTGTTTTTAAGTTTTGGTTTAGATGCAGCTTCTTTTGCCGTTCATAGCATCTCAATTCCTTTGGCATTCGTGTTATTAACATTCATTCATATTTCGTTAGGTGAGCAAATTCCAAAAATGATTGGAATTAAATTTTCCATGCAAACCACTTTATTATTTAGCTGGCCATTAAGAATATTTTATCTTGTTTGCTCTCCTTTTATATGGACCTTAAATAAATTCTCTAATGTGATTTTAAGAATTTTTGGAATAACTTCTTTTGGTGATGAGGAAGTTCATACTGAAGAAGAACTACGTTTAATCTTAACAGAAAGTGAAGAGGGCGGTGCCATTAAACCAAGTGAAAATGAACTAATCCAAAATGTATTTGATTTCGATGACCGTATTGTTAAGCAAATCATGGTACCTACCAAACGTATTTCGGCAATAGATGTTGAAATGGGTAGAAATGAAGTGAGTAAGAAGGTGATAGATGAAGGCTTTTCCCGTTTGCCGGTTTATTTAGGGGATATTGATAATATTATTGGTATTGTGCTTAGCAAGGATTTATTGAAATCAATGTTAGAGTATAAATATCATTCTATCA
>JBFWYJ010000136.1:0-7989 GCA_050186555.1 Bacteroidia bacterium | reverse complement strand
CTTTGGCTTATTCAGACGAATCTGCATATGTGAGCAGGTATAAGGAAAATGTAGCTCTTTTCACGAAATATAATAAAGGTGAAAATTATGACAAAAAGCTTATTGATAAATTTGAAATTTCGAAACCACTAAAGTATCAAGATATAATAAAAATAGATTCTTCTGAATTGGAAAGAATAAGGCATCAAATTAACGAAAGAGAATCCAAGGTGAAAAAAATGGGAACTCTGGCACCTATAGCCTCATACGCTGATGGCCTTACAACAACCAGTTTTGAAAAGTTAATGGTGCAAAGCTTTGACGCGGAGTCGTTCTTAGTTTATAAGAATCATCCTATCGGTCATATGCACTATTATTTATTATATCAAATTCTGTTGACAATTAGAAACAAACTCACGTAAATTCCAAAACTGTACAAGTTAAAGTGAGTATCATCAAAAGTTTACAAGTAATTCCGCTAAAGATACAGGAACGATGCTTTTCCCTAAGAAAATGTTTAATCTGCTTTTTTCAACGAAATAAAGTCTTCTTTAATGAGGAAAGCAACGGCAGAATTTTTTTGTATCAGTTCATCCAATATAAAGATAAAATCGTTCCGTAACACGGGATTTTCTTTTACCAAATCCCTGATGCGTTTGTTATAAAACGCTCTTTGAATCAACTTTTCCGTAAAATAAATATCTCCCTTCGTATTTGTTAGATTTGCTTTACGCAATATGTTTGCATACCAAGTTATTCCTTCAGGCATAAGCTCGGAAAATCCGATGCCTGAAAGTAAAAGAACAGTTTGGGGGATTGAGGCAAAATGCGTTATTGCTCTATTAAAAAAGTCTTTTTTACCATTGATTGGTTTCCACTCCTGGGATTCAGGATTCCAATCAGGACTTGAAAGTAACATGGGTTCTACAAGAAGTGTATTCCCCGACTCCAAAGACTTCTTTAATATATACTCCCATACTAACCAGAAATTTTCAATTAAAGAGTGTTCAGTATCTATTTTGAACATAACACTTGTGAGACAGGATTCAATAAATTCAAACTTTTTGTCCTTATATCTTCCCTGCACATAATCAGGGGAAAATATCCAATCTACCAGTAGTTGAGTCTTGGAAACAACGTTATCCTTATCCTGACTAAGCAGGAAATGTGCGTAATACTTCTCAACTACCTGAGCTAATTGGTATGGAACACTATCCTCGCGATCATATCCGCCTTCGGTTTCTTTTGCTTTTAAGACAATATTCAAAACGATACCAATATAATCGAGAAGCACTTTATTTTTTGTGTCGAATGGAATCAACGTTAAAATATCGGTAATAATCCACATAGAGTGTGTATCGATTCCAATGCTATTCAAATCAATGTTATCATCGTCATTTAAGACGCCATTAAATGTCTTTTCCAGTTTTTCTCTGTACTTTTTAACTTCTTTTTCTCTCTGTTTTTCTTCTTTTTTATTGGATGGGTTAAAGTGCTTAAGTCTATCTCGCATTGTTACTACGTCAGAATATGCAAGAAGGCCTTTAATACACGCGAGAACAAATTGTGGTACTTTTTGCCAAAGGGTGTTTCTAATAGCTGCTATAAGTTTTTTCTTATGGTTTTCATTGGTTATAAATGCCAAGGCGGCAAATAAGCATTCCTTTGTTTTTACTTTATCTTTCCCCTCAGTTAGTAATATAAGAGAAGGTAATGTTTCGAGAACAGGTTCTGCATCAAAAACGCTAATTGGCGCATCCCCATCAAAATCTGTATCAAAAGGATCTCTATTTGCTTCTTTAATAACAATAGAAAACATGCATTGAATGCACCATGATCTTTCGGAATCTGATAATTGATCGTAATAATCTCTAATACCTACTGCTGCCAATAATCCGTTATGAACCCACATGCCTATTCCTTTAACCGATTTATCGTAGCTTGTATTTGCTTTATAGTGTTTCTGCCATTCGGAATATGAATCGTCTTCTACCTTTTTTCCATCGTACTTATTTCTAAGCCAATTTGCTGCAACCGTTACGGGATATATTGCGTCCTGCTTTTTCTGATTTTCTATTGCTATTTCTTTTAAATCGTCATCGATCTTCGTTTGAACAATAAAACCAGTTTCCGTTCTTTCAACGAACTCCAATTTTCTTAAATCCATTCTGTTCAGCGCAATCTTCCAAGCGACCTCCTCTGGATTTTCTGCATAAAAGGCGTCGAGTATTTCATAGATTTTTTCAGAGTGGCCTAATGTAACAAGTTCACGCAATAAATCTTCCAAATGCCTTTTTCTATGTGGACGAGAGAAGGATTCTTGCCTTTCCCTAATCAAATACTGTGGGTCATTGAAAAAGAAAGTAGGCTCACGTTCATAAGTCATTCTTTCTAAATCCCATTTGTAAAATTCCCTGACCTTTAGCAATGGTAATATTTTATCCGCCAGCAAACCGGGATATGCAGTGGCAACGCTTACTAATACGGAAGTAATTGTTACCGATCTATTATTCTCCAACAATAGATCAAATGAACTTTCCAAAAGGTGTTTATAAGCGGCGTGATAGGGTTCTTTTTTGCCCTTGCTTATATCTGCAAGACCCAGTAACCAATTTTCTAATGCCATTAAAACCGACTGAAGTACATATGGGGTTGCAACGTGACCGCCACGATACATGCACCATAAAGCGCTTGTTCCTGTCTGTTTAATTTCTTTTCCATTCAGAATAAATGATACTTCCTTTCTTTCATCGGCTTTAAATACAATTCCGCTTAACAAGAAATCTGATTTGATAAATAGGTCGACTGAATGGTTAAATAGCTTAGTGATAAAACCTAAGGTTTCCGCAGGGATTGAATATAACAGATGCCTTATAGGTGTTTGGAGACCCCCTGGAGGCATGTAATTGTGCTTTCCTTCATCAATTACTCCAAATTCAGCCTCTTTTTCTGGCGATCTTGGTAAAGACTTAAACAGTGAATGCTTATTTCTTTCTTCAAGCTCTTCTTTGGTTGGAGGATAATAGAACCACTCTTTTTCAGCTGCCTTTATAACAGTAGCCGGTAAATGAAGAGATAACCACCTACTCTCCTGATACGAAAGTGTGTATTCCAATACTTTCTTATAGAAATTTCTTATTTTGTAGTTGCCGGTTGTTTTCTTATTATCAAGAGCTTCTTCTATAAGATTTTTGGTTTTCTCCTTTGCAGCGCCACATATTCTTAATAACAACTTAATGCACTCTTCAGTTTTATCATTGTCTCCTTCTCCGAATTCGACACTATTGTACTTTAACTTAAGTTGCCCGATATAATCGAAAATTATAAGCGCAACTTTTTCGGCCTCCTCCGGCAGAACATCCGACTCCTCCAGTCCTTTCCTCCAATCAACCAGAATTAATATAATAGAATGGTAAACACTACGTAATTCCGAAATGTTTGCATGAATAAAGTTTATCATATTTGGCCAACCATCTCCGAAAGGAACCAGGTAATGACTCTGATAAACTATATCATCCTTTTTAGCTACAAGCTGTATTAAGTCGAAATCTGGAGTTTGACAGGCTACTTTGAGAAGTAATAAACATCTTTTAAATATTGAGAAATTATCATTAAAGAGTAGTTCTTTATGCTTAGTTAATAATTGGTTACTATACGAAGACTGCATTATTGCAATAAGTGTTTCGTCCTTCCAAAACCTATCCAAAGTAATATCGGTGAGAACACTTTCAAGAAATTTCTCAATAGTATAATCCGGTTCCTGAATTTTTTCTGATAACCAAATACGGAAAGCCCTCCTTATTGCAGGGTGATCACCGATAGCAGTGAAATAGTTTTTAATCTCAGAACTCGTTGCTGCCCAATCAAGAAACTTGTCTTCTATTATTCTCGTTAATGCCCAGTCTTCGAAAATATCGTGTGAAGGAGAGTACCTGTTTTTTAGTTTCTGATCTACCTCTATAATATTATCTTTCTCTAAACTTTCAAGAATTTTTGCTTCTGCACTATCCGCTTTAACGTAAGATATCATTTGAATAGCCCGATTGTAGGCGATATCAGAAAAAGTAACAGAGCGCTTTTTACGAACCTCCGCATCTGTTTCCTTTTCTTTGTTCTCAATAACATACTCCCACATTATTCTTTTAAAGTCTTTTTCAGTTGTTACACTTTCATCAAAAACTTCTTTTTGAATCGATATGGCTTTATCTAAATTGAAAGGAATTTGTAATATCTTTTTTAACCCGGGCTTTGCCAATAGGGATTTGATATGAGGATATTTTTCTTCAACAATCAAAAGTTCATCTTTTAGGAGTGGGACTTCAAGAATAGAAGGAATGGGCAAGTCTTTTAGGAAACGAATTTTTAACTGTTCGATCGAATAACTTCTTCCTGTAAGTACTAATTTAATGTCATTGCGTGATTTTATAAGATTGAAGAAATCGAGTATTGTTTCTGAATTGTTTGTTTCGAGTAGCTTTTCGATGCTTTCTATAACTACAATTTTGTTCCTGGATAAAGCAGGAGAGTCCAATAAACAATTCAAATCTGAATTTATCTGGAGATCACGTAAAATAAGTGGTATTGATCCCCTATCTAATTCCTCTCCTCTTAGGGCAATTATCGAAAATTTATCCTTCAAGCTCTCTAATACTTTCTTGGCTATCGCAGACTTCCCCATACCGGCTTTCCCTGACACAAGTGTTAGGGGGCTTTTTGAAATCATACTCCGTAATAAATCTTCAATTTCTTTTCTTTCAAGGTGTATCTCTCCAATATTTGTTCTTACTCTTCCAAGAACCTTTTTTGTATTTTCAGATAGTTTATCAGTATCTTTTAATATGTTCTGATCCGTTTCTATGGTTAAGAACCGAATTACGGGCAAGGAGTTTTTTTGAAGCAGTGAGTTTACAATGGAAAAGTTTATTCCTAATAACCTTTTACTCGCTTCTTCATAAGACAATACTATTCCGAATGCATATATTCCCTTTTGATTATCTATAAAGCATCCGCTACCTGAATAACCTTCTACTAACTCATCTGCATTAAAATTATCTACTATTGCGTCTTTGACAGAAACTTGAATTTGATAAGGATAATCTTTATCGGGATCGATAAAGCAGTTTTGTAAAGTACGCGGGTATAAATTACCTGTGACTTTTGGGACTCCACTAATGAAACATTCCTTTTCGGAACCTGAAAGTAAAATGAGTTTAGGGCTTTCTTCTGAAATGCAACCGTCAGGAATAGATTCTTTTGATATAATTATTATAGCTATGTCTTCTGTGGCGTTATTTGCTCCTGCCACAAGAACGTCTTCATTAGAAACTGTATATGATTTTTCAATGTGCTTCGCTCCCGAATAAAACGTAATTGAAACATCAGTTTTGTCGGCATTGTTGTCAACGTCTTTGCCGTAAATGCAATGCCGCGCAGTAAAAATATAGGCTCGTTGAGGGTCTCCTAGGGGCAGATAAATAAATCCACTACCAATCTCGTTTTTACAGGTAATTTTTACTATGTATTTTGAAAGATCCATCATTATTTAAATATTAGGGCATTAGTCCCAAGTTCAGGAAAATTTAGAGAAACATTCTTTATGTTTTGATCAACTGAAAAAATTGATTCTGTTAATTGATTCTTTTGAGTTATATAGAAGTTCAAATTCTGGCCGGGGAACTGTTTTATCACTCTTGCAAATGCTTCTTTGTTAGGAAGGTTATTTTTATTAAGTGCGTCGGCACTGGCGACAAAATTTGTACATGTGACTAAATCAAGAAGTTCATCATTCAAATTCCGTTTGTTTCCATGATGTGGCATTTGCATCAAATCCAGGATGAGTTTGTTCTGAGGGGAGTAACCTAAACCTTTTAAAGCGTTTACTACAACAGTAGGAATGCTATCAGCCAGTAGCAAAATCTTCTTATCCGCATACTCCAATAATAACGCTATACTCGAAGCATTTTCAGGACTATCATCCTGATTAAAAACATCCAGGTTAAAATGCTCGATTTTAACCTGGTAGTCGTTTGTCCCTGAAGCAGATTTTAATTTCGTTTCCTGTTTCTTACGGATTATTATCTCTTCTTTCTCCCATAATTTCAGCAGAGCGTCATACTTTTTTTTATTAGGAGATAAGATTGAAATTCGACAACCGTAAAAATCAAGCGGAGGAATAGCGTCTGTGATATTTTCAACCAACAAAACATTTTCTTTTAGAAAATCTCTTAATAGTATTCCTTGAGATACCGACTTTAAATTATTTTCCTTTATTCCAGTATCGTAATCGGAAATTGAATAATTAAACCAAAAGGTTGTTTTCTTCAAATCGATTTGTCTGAGTGTTTCCTTGTCTTTAATTAGTCGTAAAATTCCGCCAATGTGATCGTCGTCGATATGAGAAATAATCCACAGATCTATTATTTCGTTGCTCTGAATAATGTTTAATATTTCTTTTTGTAATGTACCCTCATAGACGGTTCCTTTATACGTACCACCATCAATTATAATGTTGTGATAAAGAGAATCATTTCCTAAAAAGCGAATTCTTATCCCATCACCACAACCAACCTTTAGGAAGCGGGTTTCCAAATACTGCGCTGACATTTTCCCTAAGTAATTTATAGGATAAAGGTACAAAAAAGAAAGGGCTTAGCTGGAACCTAAAAAGTATTTAGCTCTTATCATATAGAAAAACCCCTCCCTTTACCAGCCACGAGATACCAAAAGCCATGATGGCTATGGTTTCGAGCCAGAAAACGGGTTTTAGGGTTTCTAACGGTTTCCGGGCAACTTCGGGAAGGGCAAAGTAAATGATCATGATGGCTATACAGGCGAACATCAAATAAGCTACGCCGGTGTATATTTTGTTCCGAATCAGTTTTTCGAGTGTTGGTTTTGTTTCTCCTTTGGTGAATAGGAAAAGACTAAAACAAGCCAAACTGAGAAGGAATAATCCGGCAGAAATCAAATGAATGGTTCCAATAAAATCAGGATGAGATACATTGCATTGAATGTTGCAGGAAATAAGCGGAATCTTGAATGTGGTTGGCAACAATGCCAGGATCAAACCAAAAGTTCCTGCTAATGCTGATACAATGCGATCTGTGAGGTCATATCCTTTGTAAGAGAGCAGAAATATTGACAACGCACACATGTACCCAACAAACACATCGCGCATAGTGGTGTGATAATAATTGCTGATGGATGGCTGTATTTGCTCGCAGCTTCCTACGATTATTGAACCGATGACTAACATGGCCGGCAGGAAAAAACCCAGGATTCCGATAAGTTTGCGGACTGTGAGGTAAGAGAGAACTAATTTGTTTTCTTTTTCCAGTTGTTCGTAATTGTTGTCCGGAGTTCCATCGGCTCTTTGTCCTTTTCCACCGAATACAACTTTTAATTTTAAGAGAATTTTATTTTTTGAATTGTTCATGATAAATGTTTTTAATTGTTAATTGATGACATTTGCAGCTTTGCAGGACCATATATAGGGGTGTGCAAGTTTGCAAACGTTCCTATTTCACCCCTTTTAATTTGTTTGCACTGAATTACTCTGATAAAAAGTAGATCACCTCCTTCCCTTCCTGACGTTTGCAAAGGTTTCGCGAAGGACCGTTTGCACTCGGAATTTCTAATTTTTGCGTGATGATGGATTTGAGTCGCGTTTCGATGGTACGCTCTTTACAGTTCAAATCCAGACAGAGCTTTTCAATAAGTTCTGATTTAGGAGCGGGTTCTTTTAAAAAGTCTGCTATTATTTCAATGGTTTCATCGAGCGCGGCTTTTTGATTGCGGCTGTCGAAGGTTTCTTTAATTGTATTTGGATCGGCAATGATTAGCCCTTTTTCTCTGTCGGAATATTCGACATAGAATGGATCGTGCTTACGAGAGCTTCTGCATTTGAGGTAATTAATTTTTATGAGATCGGTATTGTGATTCTCAGAATCTTTTTCAAAACCAATTTGTATTACTGTACTGGCTTTATTTAATATTTCTGTTCCTAAATGG
>JBFWYJ010000135.1:0-8029 GCA_050186555.1 Bacteroidia bacterium | reverse complement strand
TCGAACAATGTTCGAGAGGGCTAAATATAAGATTAAATCTGTTATTCGTTAACCATAACCATTTTGAATGGTACATTGATGATTGCCTGATAATCTTCGCCGGCTTCCAACATATCCTCATCATCTTCTTCATAATGCCAGTTAATAGTTACAGCACTCCCGTTTTTATGAATGCTTTCCAACTTCTTAAATACATCCAAAATACACTTAGAAGAAGAGGTGTTAAAATACTCCAATTGCACATTAACTGTTGTGTCAGGTTTCGCTGACCCAGAATAAGAATCTAATGCGTCAACTAGAGGCTTATAAAACTCGATAGAATTTTCAGGAATTGAACGTCCTTTAATTTCTAAAACACCAGAACTTAAGTCAAAACTGATTGATGGCGTTTTTGGTGAACCTTCTACTTTGTAGTTATCCATATGATGTGTATTAGTTAAAATTAATTTTGTTGAGTTACTTTAATATTGAGTGTAAAGAAAGATATTTTATCATTAATATCCAAAAATTTATAATCTATTTTTTCACCTGTTTTTCGGGCAATATCAATCATTCCTAGACCGCCTCCACCTTTTTCTGACATTTCACCATTATTTAACACTTCCTTATAGTAAAGCTTAAGTTCTTCCTTATTTAAGGAGTTAACTTTGTCAATTCTGTAGCGCAATCCGGCTATATTTTCGTTCAAAATATAGTTACCTGTATAAATATGATAAGTGTCTTCAATCTTACCGATCATAAAAATAGCTGATTTAATATTTTGCTCCCTTGCATTTGGAATTTCGTCCATGTGATGGTAAAGGTTTTGAAGGCATTCAACCAGCACGTTGTAAACCTTTTTACGCATTTTTGGTTCTTCCTGTAAGTCTTCCATTTTATTTTCCATAATGGATAAAACAGAAGTTAACAAGTCCGGTGTTACATCTCCTTTAAATGACAGCAAAATGTTATTTCGCTCCATTTTCTCATAAATTTCGAATACTTCCACCGTTGCTTTTTCGTTGTTCATTACTAATAAACGCTTATTTTAATTTAAAGGCAACTGTATTGCCATTAACCTCGAAGGTTGCATCATCATCACAATTATCTTGACCTGTACCACTTGAATAATCAACTGTTCTGGTCTTGAAACCTTGTGGAGTAAGTTTTAATATTCCTGATGAAATAAACTGACAAGAAGGCCATTTTGTTAATGGAGATGCCGCCGGCACATCAACGGTAAACGTTCTGCCTTGTCTGTTAGTACCATTAGAAGAACCCCAAATTTGGACCATATTATTATCCATATTTAATCGAACATTACGATCTGCTGTATACAAAGTAGTCCAAGAACCTCCTGCCCCAACACATTTTCCGTTGTAGATTTTAATATTGAATTCACGAATTTTCGTTACCGGGTCATTTGCAACAGTTTTTACAACAATACTATCACAGATGTAATCAATTTTCTTATTAGGGTCAGAGTTAGCTGCCTTGTAACCGATCATTACAAATTTAATTCGAGAGCCAACTTCTTTTACTCTACCATATAAAGTCATTTGAATTTTGCCCTCACGAATTTTTGCATCAGGCAATGGCGTACAAGTAGCATTTGTGTAATCAAATTCATATGTCGGAGGGACATGATTCATTTGACCAAATAATGTATCTCCTGAAATTAATTTTAAAGAGTCGCAGTCCGCCGCCTCCGTACCTAATGGTCTGTTTTTATCTGCGCCTGTTCCTTTTGTTTTAATGGCAACTCCATGCATTGCCGGGACAGTAGCAAAGAATTCTTGCTCCGCAACAGCATTATCTATAACGGATTGCGTTTCATTGTCAACCTCAACGGTTTCTTTTTTATGACATGAAGAGAAAATAATAGCCGTGCATATTGCAAGCCCTGTGATTAAATTTCTATTAAATTGCATTTTTTCACTTTTAAACAAAAATAATATTTTTTTTTTATAAAGCAATACCTACTACAAGAACATCATCAATCTGCTCATGAGTACCTTTCCAGAGCTCAAAACTTTCGGCTAGCACAGTTTTCTGCTCTTGCATGGGTCTTGTATGAATAGTCTTAAGTAAGTCGTTAAATCTTCTCACCATGAACTTTTTACCGAGCTGACCACCAAATTGGTCGGCATAACCATCTGAGCTCATGTAAAAGCTTGTTCCGTGCTCTACAAATAGAGTGTGCGTTGTAAACATCCTGTCAATATCAAATTGTGCACCACCAATTGGATATTTGTTACCATCTAATTTAGTTAATTCACCCTCTTTGTTAATTATTACCAATGGTCTGTTTGCCCCCGCCCATTTAATTTCCTTGGCGTTTTTATGCACGGCAATTAATGAAACATCCATACCATCATTGGTGTCTATTTCATTTTTACCCTGTCTTAACGCTTCCTGCACACCTTTATGTAATGAATTTAAAATTTCACCGGGCTCAGTCGAGTCGTTTTCCAGAACAATCTGGTTTATAATGTTATGGCCTATCATACTCATAAAGGCTCCCGGAACGCCGTGTCCGGTACAATCTACAACGGCAAATATTCTCCAATCGTCTTTAATCCCAAACCAATAGAAATCCCCACTTACAATATCATTCGGTTTATACAAGATAAAAGCGTCTTTTAGTTTTGAAAAAATAAATTCCCTTGGCGGTAAAATAGCTTCCTGAATTCGTTTAGCATATTCGATGCTGCTGGTTATATCCCTGTTTTTCTCAGCTAGTTCTTTGGTTCTTTCAGCAACCTTGTTTTCAAGAATTCTATTCTCCTTCTTTATTTGCCTGGTTCGCCATTGGGTAAATAGTATCACACCGCCTGTTCCAAATATGATTACCAAGAAATAAAACCACTTCGTTTTCCAGAATGGCGGAATAATATTTATAACAAGTTCATATGGTGTTTCGTTCCAGACGCCGTCACTATTGCTACCTTTAATTTGCAAAGTGTAAGTACCTCCGGGTAATTCTGTATATGATAAGTATCGAATGTTTGAAGGTTCAGACCAATTATCCTCATAGCCAAGAAGTCTGTATTTATATAAATTCTTTTCCGGCTCAATAAAGTCAAGTGCGACCATTTCCATTTGAAAATAATTCTCTCGCCAACTCAATGTAATTGATTTCTTGTAAATCAAATTCGTATCAATATTGATGTCCTTACCTGACCTTTTAAAAGAAGTAATGTATACATTTGGGACCTTTAAATTATCTTTAATCTGACTCGGTCGGAAAATGTTATAACCATTAGCGCCACCAAACAACATATTGCCTTTCGTGCTAAAGCAGGCCGCACCCATAAAATGTTCAAGGTTTATTAAGCCGTCCTTTTTGGTATAATTCTTAAAAAAAGGTTTATTTGATTCAGTAGGATTAAAAGAAGTAATTCCTTTATTTGTACTCATCCAAAATTTACCGGTACTATCTCTGAGCATCGTATAAATAAACGTATTTGCCAAACCATCTGATTCAAAAAAGCTTTTAAAATTTTTACCGTCATATCTGGTTAAACCATTACTGGTAGCAAACCACAAATGGTTGTTTCGATCCTCATTCATTGCATAAACTACATCCGTGGCTAATCCCCCACCCTCTTTCTTAAATTCGAAATGCTTTATTACAACAAATTTATTTTCTGTTTTATCAAAATCTCGAATATTTATCGCACCCGCTCCATCGGATAATAACCAAATTGATTTATCATTGGCTTGATAAATATTGGTTAGATTTAAACTTTCTAATCCATCTTTCTCTTTGTATTGCGTAATCTCCTCTGAGTTTAGGTCCAATTTAAACAAACCATCTCCGTAAGTAGCAATTAATAAGTAATTGTTTATCTTCTTCAATGCTAAGATGGTTCCACCAACATCTTCCCCTAAGAACTTTTTTACTTTTCTTGAATTTGCATCATAACGTATAAGCCCGTTTCCATAAGAACCAAACCAATAAATTCCTTTATTTTCATGTAAAGCGCATAATATGCTAAATGGACCGGAAATAAATGTATTATCAATAAACCCTTTACCGTTAAAAGGAAGCATCATTAATTTATCGTCACCAGAAAGCCAAATATTTCCGTCATTATCCTGATAGGTTAAAAATAAATTTTTAAATTCTCTAGTTTTAAATCGCGCATCACTTATGAACTTTTGCGAGCTTTTGTATGAAACACTAACTCCTCCTACATAGGTACCAACCCATAGATTTTCATTTTTATCAAGAAAAATATTTATTATTCTATCATCGCTAATTGTGTTTTCAGCATTAGGATGCTTTATGTACACAACTGTATCATGGCTTAATAAATTATAAGTTATTAAGCCATAATTAGTGCCACAATATGCTTGATTGCCATTAATTATTATGTCTTTTACATAGTTTCTTTCCGAATTATTTGATACTCCGAAACGAATTTCTTTATCAATTATCCCATTTTTAGGATTAACAACGATAATTCCAAACGCATCAGTTGCCAAATAAAGTTTACCTGCAAAACTCCGAATCTTATTTATGGATTCTAATGAGCTGTTTCCATTTAATAGACTGTATTCATCTTTTATATCTAGCCTTGCTAATTTACTTTCTTTTATGCCACAAGTCCACAATCCCTGCTTCTTTGTTGCAATGAAAACCGAACCGTTAAATAACTCAATATCTTTCACTTCGATTTTTTTGTCACTACTTAATGCGAGATAAAATGTAGTTTTTCTGCTTGTCAGATCTACCTTAAACAATCCGCTATTTGTTCCTACCAACAGATTTTTCTCATCTAAAAACTTAACACAGTTGACGTAATTCTCTGATGAAAACAAATCTTTTGTATTAAAATAAAATCGTTCAATTGAATCATTCGTTAGATTCATGAAATTCAATCCACTTGGTGTTCCAATAATAAGCTTGTTATCACCGGTTTCAGCAATGCAATTAATCTCTGAATAAGATAAACTATTAGCGTTGTTTGGTTCGTTCTTGTATATTTTTAGCTGGTAACCATCGTATTTATTCAATCCATCCTGTGTGCCAAACCACATGAATCCTTTACTGTCTTGGTAAATACCACTAACAAAGTTGGTGGATAGTCCATCGTCATTTGTAATATGTCTAAAAATTAAATTTTGCCCAATTCCAAGACTGTTGAGAATTACAAAAAACGAAACAATTATCTGACGAATAAATTTCAATTAAGAATGTTCTAAAATAACTATTTTTTATTAATGCTAAACCTAGTATTTTTACAAAGATGTGTGGAATTGCCGGCATATATTTCTTTGATGGTCGTAAAGCCGAATCATTCCCTAAATCTCGGCAAGTTCTTGATAAGTTAAAACATCGTGGACCGGATAACAGAGATGCTACTTTTATTAATCAATGTTATCTTTTTCACACGCGCTTAAGTATTATCGATACCAGTGAAAAAAGCAATCAACCTTTCAAAAAAGGAGACAATACTCTGGTTTTTAATGGTGAGATTTTTAATTATCAATTTCTGCAATCTGAAGTCCAAAATAAAATAACAAGTGGCGATGTCGAAGTCATGCATCACTTGAGCAGTCATGAGGCCGTTTCGGTTCAACTAAATAAAATTAACGGTTATTTTGCATTTGCCAATTACAATGAACAAAACGGGAAGTTAATTATAGGTAGGGATAGATTAGGGATAAAGCCCCTTTATTTTTATAAAAACACAGAATTTTTTGCCTTTGCCAGTGAACTAAGTGCTTTGCTTGAATTTTGTGAGCCTCAGCCAATAAACAAAAGTCAAATATATTCTTACTTCCGATTAAATTACTGTGCGGGTAACCAAAGTATTTTTGAAAATATTTATCAGGTTCCTCCGGGTTATATCATTGAAATTCAAAACCAGGATATTCAATTTAAAAACTGGTATACATGTGAAAAAGTTTCCGTTGATAAACATTCATTGGTTGACTTACTGGAAGATGCCGTTCGATTAAGGCTGATAGCAGATGTTCCGGTAGGTTGTTTTTTAAGCGGTGGATTAGATTCCTCTATTATTGCGGCTTTATCATGCAAATTGCATCCCTCAATTAATACTTTTAGCGTTGGTTTTGAAAATGAAGAGTATTTTGATGAAACAATGTTTGCACAAAAAGTTGCCAATCATATTGGTTCTAAACATCACGTATTAAAAATCAGCGACAAAGATTTTAATGAAAATTTTTACGCCTTTCTAGATGGTATCGACGAACCTTTTGCAGATTCATCAGCTTTTAATGTTTATTTACTCAGCAAATTTACACGAAAGCAAGTTAAAGTAGCGCTTAGCGGCGATGGTGCCGATGAATTATTTAAAGGTTACCATAAGCACAGAGCACTAAATAAATCTGGTCGAATAAGCAATCAAATTCTAGCTAAAACACTTTTCAGTGTTACAGAAATTCTCCCTAAGTCTCGTAATTTTCCATTTGGCAACTCAATCCGCCAATTAAGTAAATTCAGAGAACTTGTTTCGCTATCTGATAAAGACAAATTGAAGTTTTTAGCGCAAATAAGTAGTGATAAAGATTTAAGAAAACTTCTTAAAATTGAAGGTTATCAGGGTTATTTTAATAATTTATTTCAGGTTTCGCCATGCTTTGAAAATTTTGAATTGGAAAACACAATTGACATACAAGTTGTACTAAAAGACGATATGCTTGTAAAGGCCGACAGATTTAGCATGCGAAACGGACTTGAATTGAGAAACCCTTTCTTAGATTATAGAATAATTGAACACGCACTGAATTTACCAATTGATGAAAAAATTGATGATTCAAAACAAAAGAAAATTTTAAAAGAATTATTCGAACCATTATTGCCGCAAGAAATTTTCAAAAGAAAAAAGAAAGGTTTTGAATTACCTTTATGGAAGTGGTTAAGTAAATACATTTTACAAAATCCTGATTCAATTTGGTTCGACTATGACTTCATTATTTCTCAAGGAATATTTAATAATGACGCCGTAGCATTGTTGAAAAAGAAAGTTCTTTCTAATAATCCGGGCGATAATCCTGCGAAACTTTATGCTTATATCGTTTTTCAAAACTGGTATATAAAAAACAAAGTCCATATAGCAAATGCCTAAAGTTCTTAGAATAATTAATCGCTTTAATTTAGGCGGACCAACTTTAAATGTCAGTTATCTTTCTAAATACTTACCTGATGATTTTGAAACAATTTTAGTTGGAGGTGTTGCAGAATCTTCTGAAGCTTCCTCACTGTTTATTCCTCAACAAATGGGAGTTGAACCTATTTTAGTAGAGGAAATGAGCAGACGTATTAATTTGTTTAAAGACATTAAAGCATTTTTTAAAATCATTAGATTAATAAAAGAAAACAAACCCGACATTGTACACACACATGCCAGTAAAGCAGGAACAATAGGCAGATTTGCTGCCATTATTTGTCGCGTTCCGATAATTGTTCACACATTTCATGGACATGTTTTCGAGGGGTATTTTAACTCATTTAAGACAAATCTAATATTGTTCCTCGAAAGGTTTCTGGCAAAGAAAAGTAATGCCATTATAGCTATTAGCACTATTCAAAAAAATGAACTTTGCCATAAATACAAAATAACCTCACCGGAAAAGTGCCACGTCATACCATTAGGATTTGATTTGAAAAAATTTCAAGAGCATCAGCATGAGAAAAGAAAGGCATTCAGAAAAAAATATAATCTAAATGATGATGAAATCGTAATTGGAATAGTAGGGAGACTGGTTCCAATAAAAAACCACTTTCTTTTCTTGAATGCTGTTAAACATGTTCTTGAAAAAACAGATGGTAACGTCAAAGCCGTTATTATTGGAGATGGAGAGCTGAAAGCAGATATTGAAAATTTCATTCAAGAAAACTATTCAACCAGTCAAAGAAATTCGATTTTAATGATTGGTTGGCAAACTCAAATGGATGAAGTGATAAATGGTTTGGATATTATTGCTTTAAGTTCAAAAAACGAAGGTACTCCGGTAAGTTTAATTGAGGCACAAGCTGCAGGAAAAATTATAGTTACTACCAATGTAGGTGGCGTAA
>JBFWYJ010000134.1:0-8033 GCA_050186555.1 Bacteroidia bacterium | reverse complement strand
GCAAAAACATCTAGTTTCTTAACCTTCTCGCCTTGAATATTCGTGTCTCCGGTTTCACCTAAAACGTCTACTAATCCTGCTTTGCTTACTTCGCGATTTACAATTTTGGATGCTATACCAATATCTCTTAGTAATCTGGATAGTTCACCTTTCGCGTATGGAAAATCCGCTTGTTTTTCTATAATAAATTGTCCTAAAGTCTTCACTGTATTTGTGTTTGTTTAGGGCAAAAGTAAAACTTAAGGTGGAATAGAAAAATAAACTTTTACACGGTTTATTTACTGTATTTTTCCGATAAAAACTCACGCCAGTCGCCAAGATTAGCGATTACTTGCAGTTTTCTGTATGCTTCATGAAATTCGTCTTCGTTTTCCAAACTATTTAATATTCGAAGACGGTAGGTGTCAAAGCGTAAAAGCGCCAATTTCTCATCTGAACTAAGCTTCTTGCCACTAAATTCTTTATCACGTAAATCGTTCAAACTGGTTTGAATTTGACCGGTGGATGATTTAAATAGTTGACTCAATTTATTTAGTACGCTTGACATACTACAAAATTATGCCAATACCATGCCTGAATTTCAAGATACAGATTATGTTTCTAACATCTTTTTGTTAATTTGCATCATGAAGTTTTACTTTAAGAGCAAATTTGTTTTAGTACTTGTTGCTTTAGTTTTGTCAGATGTCATGCTGGCAAATCCTAAAGTTTCTAAGTATGAATTTTGGTGGTCGTTTTGGCATCCGGTAGCAGCCATAAAGGTTAAAAAGGTGTATAAAAAAGCAAATGCCTTTTATAATGAAAGTGAATTAAGTAAAGAACTAGACAGTTATAGCTCAGGTGGAAAGTTGGATGCATTCAGACATGTGTTTTATATGGCGGCCTTTGCTCAAAAGGTAAATGGAAGAAAATTAATTAAGTTGGGAAAGGCACACGAAAAATCAAATTATTTGCAATTTAAACGCGGGAACCATGAAGAAGGTGAATTACCGGACAGTGCAGGGTCTGCAATGGACTTTTTAAATAATGAAATTGGTGTTCGTCTCGGGATTGAAAACAAAAGTGTATCACTTGAAGAATTAAAAAACAAAACAATTGAATTGGTAAAAAAAGGTGAGGCGATGATTATCCTTCGTAATAAAGAGGGAAAATATATTAATTGCAATAATGAGGTAATTGATATGGAATTATACAAAGGGAAATGGAATAACCCCAAATGTATTTGTTGTTTTAGAAATGCGGCAACAATTGAAAACAACTAATTCATGTTTTGAAGCTGATTGAAAGTAAGCTTGCAATTGATCCACTCTCCGTCAAAATTAGAATTATACTTTTTATAAAAGTTGATTGCAGGCTCATTCCAATCTAATACCTGCCATTCCATACGTCGGACTTTTTCATTTTTCGCTACTTTTGCTACTTCTTCAAAAAGCTGGTGTCCTAATCCTTGTCCACGTTCAGATTCAGTCACAATAATATCTTCCAAAAACAAGCATTTACCTTTCCAGGTACTGTATTTATAATAATACAATGCAATGCCAACTATTTTATCATTTTTTTCTGCAACAAAAAAATCAAATTGCTTGTCTTTTCCGAAACCCCATTCAGTCATTTCATCAATGGTTACTTCAACTTCATTTGGCGCTTTTTCGTAAGCAGCTAGTTCTTTAACCATGTTTAAAGCATGTGGAATGTCCTTTTCTTTTCCTTTTCGAATAACGATGCTCATGAAAAATATTTCTTTAATACGATTTTTTGTAAGATGCGTTTTACAATTAACTCAGCCAGCACATCATGGTAATCCATATTATCCGATGATTGCAAACTTTTCTTTAACAGAGATTCTTGAAGGTCTATTCTATAGAGCAATTGTTGTAAATTAAAATCACTTCTTTTTTCATTCCTTTTAAGTTCTCTGGCAACTGTCTCTATTACTAAAGGCAAGTCAGCCACTAGGCTATTGGTGAAATTTGCATCACAGGTACATTCTTCAAAATCTTTCTTTAATTGAGATTTGAATAGTTCAAATAACTCTTGCGACTGAAGTACTTTTTCTATTGGTAAATTCTCTTTCAATTTTTAAGGAGTAATCTCTCTACGGTTTTTTTATTAATTACATGAGATTGCACTATTTCAGAGATATCTTCTTTTTTAACGCCTACATAAAAAGTGCCTTCAGGGTAGATGGCCACGGTTGGTCCAAAATCACAAATGCCTAAACAACCGCTTTTATTGCACCTAATTTTAACCGGAAGTTTTGCGTCATTTATTTGTTTTTTAAATTCAGCCACTAATTCCAAACCATGTTGTTCGCCACAACTCAGTTTTTCTGAGCCACTTCTTTGGTTAGTGCAGACGAAAATGTGAATATCAAATACCATTAAACAAAAATAGCGTAAAATTGTATACTAATTATGGCTAAAATTCTAATTGCAGGCGGAACCGGGTTTATTGGAAAGCATTTGTGTAATCGTTTGTTGAAAGAGGGCCATGATATAAACTGCTTAACAAGGACTAACAGAGAGGACGGAAATATTAAATTTTATAAGTGGGATATAAGCAAAGGAGAGATTGATATAAAAGCATTTGAAGGAATTGATGTGATAATTCAATTAACAGGGGAGGGGATTGCAGATAAAAGATGGACAGATAAAAGAAAGAAAGAGCTTTTGGATTCAAGAGTAGATTCAACGAGACTTTTAATTAAGGGATTAAAAGAATCCGGCGCAGTTATAAAGAAGTTTATTGGCGCAAGTGCAATTGGTTATTATGGTGCAGTTACATGTGAAAAAGAATTTAAAGAAGAGGATGGGCCGGGAAATGATTTTGTTGCTGAACTTTGTGTAAAGTGGGAGAATGAATACAAATGGTTTAAGGAAAACGATGTAGCCACTTATGTATTTAGGATTGGAATTGTATTATCGCAAGATGGTGGTGCATTTAAGAAGATGAGCACCTTGTTCAAATACGGATTAGGAGCGCCAATTGGAAGCGGCAAACAAATAATGCCCTGGATACATATTGATGATTTGGTTGAAGCATTCTTAAATTCAATAAATGGAAAATTAAACGCTTCTATATACAATTTGGTTGCGCCTGAGAGAATTACAAATAAGGAGTTTTCAAAAATATTGGCCGGTTATTGGAAGAGATGGTTGATTCCGATACATGTACCGGCATTTTTATTTCGCATGCTTTATGGCGAAATGGCTGTTATATTACTGGAGGGCACAGCTATTAGTTCCGATAAAATCATGAAAAGTAAAACTTTATTCAATTTTCAAAATCTAAAGGATATATTTCTTTCGAATTAAATTATTCCCTTGTAATTATCATTTCATACAAATCTAATCCAGGTCCCCAAAAATCTTTCTCGAATTTGGTTGTTTTGAATCCAAATTTTTCAAAAAAGCCATAAGTATGTTGGGCTGTTCTTACTCTGATTGTATGTATATTCTTCATACTTCTTAAAACCTCTAATCGGTATTCAAGTAAGGCTTTTCCTGCGCCTTTTTTATGATAATCCGGATGAATCATTCCCCAGCTGATGATTCCAATTCCTTCTTCTTTAATCGTATTT
The DNA here is from genome assembly GCA_050186555.1 of Bacteroidia bacterium. Classification (GTDB taxonomy): domain Bacteria; phylum Bacteroidota; class Bacteroidia; order B-17B0; family Aurantibacillaceae; genus Aurantibacillus. Next base: position 4,453 of record JBFWYJ010000134.1, on the reverse strand, counting down.
ATGCCACCGCAGCCGATAATTTTATCTTCAGCTTTAACAACAAAAAACTGTTCTATTTCATTATCCAGATAATCACTAAACCAGTTAATTTCATTAGGTAAAAAATATTTCGGAGTATTAGCCTTAAATATATCAAGAAGCAATCTTTTATCTTCTTCTTGGCATAACTGAGTTTGTATTTTCATGATGGATTGGTTGCTTCTTCATTTTTAAAATGATTTACAAAATACAGCACTAAAATGCTAATAACAGCAGAAAAGAAACACCAGACAGATATAACATAGCTTTCATAAAATATAAATGCTAAAACATAAGAAACAAAAATAGATGAGCCTAATATCCAAATATGTTTTAATGAAGCGAAAAATGGAGGCGCAATCGTAACAATTAAATAAATAATTCCACCAATATTTCTTATTGTTGGAGGGTACTCCAGTTGATATAAAATATGATAAGATTCAATTTTTGCCGAAACATGGTATGAGAATAGGCAATAAGCAAGATATATGGAGACACCTGCGCCGAAAATTGTCATAATGTCTAGAGATAATTTTCGGTTTTTCTCTAAAATTCTTATTGACAATGGCACCCATAGTGGCCAAATGACTTGCGCAATGAACAAAAAAAGCATTGTACTAAACTTTTGAAGTTGTACATTGTTATTTTCCAATGCCAACCAAAGTGTACCTTCAGTAAATTGTTGCGCAGCAAATATTAATGGCATAGCAGCGAACATTTTTTGATTAGGTTTTTCAGCTTTTATTAATGATATTGTTCCAAATCCTGCGATAATAACACCTACGCTAAAGCTTGCTGAGGAAGAAAAACACATAATTATTAACTAAATCGATATTTTAAGTACGGAAATTTGCACGTAGTCAAGTTAAATTTTATCTCAAGTATATTTATAATTAAAGCTATATAGTTTAACTTTTGAAAGTAACAAGTTATTAATTATTTTCTAAATAAGGATAAAATAACGAAGGAAACTACTAGTAAGGAAGTGCCTATTATAAGAATAATGTGTGTTATTTTTGCCTTTTTTGGAAGCGACTTTTTGTATGTAAATGTTAACAGAAAAGCTAATAAGCCAAAAGGAAAGGAGATGAACACGTTAAAAAGATAAAACCATAAAAAGCTTGTTAAAGCAAACCAAACGGAAAATACCAGACTGATGTAATAAAAAATAATTTCTTTTTTCACGCTTATAATTTTTCTTTCAAATTTAATGATTTCCAATCATTGAAAGTAATTTTATAGAGTACGCCATCTTCTCCTTCAAAGTCAATTTTCTTTTCAAACTTTAATCCGGCTTTTTCAAGGACACGTATCGAGCCAATATTTTTGCCATGTGCTCTTCCAACAATTTCTGTCATGTTAAATTTTTCAAATCCTATTTGAAGAGAAGCAATCGTTGCTTCTGTGGCATAACCTTTATTCCAGTGGTTTTTAAAAAATCGAAAGCCAATGTCATGTTCCTTTAATTCCTTTGTGTATTTTAATCCGCACCAACCAATTAGCTTGTTAGTTTCTTTTAGCACAACTCCCCATCGTCCAAAACCATACCTTTTATAGTGGTCGTACTTTTCTAAAAATGCTCTTGCTTCTTCAATACTTTCAAATGCCTCATCTCCAGTATATTTAAGTACTTCCGGATCTAAATTCAATCGATACGCAAATTCAGCTTCATTTGGAGTAATTTCAATTAGTAACAATCGATCGGTTTCAGCAACTGAATTGGTCATAAACTCTCAGCAGGAATAATGGAATCATTTAAATAGTAAACGGTATCCTTCAACTCATTGTATCTGTTTGGTACCCACAAACCTTGTCTTCGACACTTTCTATCCATTCTGTTTACCGTATCTTTGTTATTAATTATCTCCCATGAATTACTGCCTTTACAAAATTTAGTAAACCATCTTTTATAGAAATAAACATAAGGCTGTTCCCAGGGTGTTTGTCCTTTTAAATTGGAGTTGGGATGAAAGATTTTTACTCTTTCAATGGCAATTACAGAAGAATCTTTAATGTAATAAGTAGTGTTGAATTTTTTCGAATAAAACTCATAAACATTTGTTTTGTCTAAAGTATCTATGTATGCCAAATGATTCAAGTGGTAAATAGCTTCAAGGAAAAGATTATTATTTGCTTTATAAATAATGGAAAATCCATCCTTCTCGTTAAATGCCGCTAGAATTGGGTGATTAATACTTGCGAATAGTGACTCCTTTGTATATTCATCTTCTTCGTATGCTTCAGTGTCTTTACTATTGCATGAGCATAATGCAAAAATGCAGAACGCGAAAAGTAATGCTTTAATGCATGTATTCAACTTAGCTAACATCAAATTGAAATTAACTAAAATTTCGTTTGTGTTTTGTTAAAACATCCTTAATCAGCTTTTAAAAATTGGTTATAATGCTAACTGATATAGTAAAGTAATTTGATTTGTTTTTTCGTCAAGACTTGAACTGATTCTTTTGAATCCATTGGCCTCATAAAGTTTTATTGCGTTTAAATTATCTTCAGAAACACATAATTGTATCATTTCTGAGTTGTTCGGGAACATCTTTTTTCCAAAAGCAATTCCTGCTTTTAAGAAGAGCTTACCATGACCTTTTCCTCTGAATTTAGGATTTATTGCCATGCCAATTTCTAAATATTCAGACTTTCGTATAAATTCAAATAAGCCAAAAAGTTCCGATTCATTGTAGACGGTATATCCAATACATCCACCCGGACCAATCAATGGATTTTCGTTTTTTTCATGTGATTTCAAATATGGTTCCATATAAATAAAATCACCGGGCCGGTAATCTTCCCATTGCGCTATTATCAATGCATCTTCTTTTGTTATTGGTCTAAATATAAATTTCACCAATTAGAGTCTAATTGTTTAAAGACTCAACATAAGTTTTAAAGTTGTTCAATATCATTTGCCAACCTGCTTGTTGCATGTCAATTGGATTTTCATTTTCAGGATCAAATTGTATGGTTACTTCTGTTTGATTTTCTTTACCTGTAAACTTCACATTTACTGTTCTGTCATCAAATCCATAAGTGAACTCTTTATGAGGAATAATTTCAGAATAAACGGCTTTAAAATCGAAACCAAAACTACCGTCTTTAGCTTCCATTCTGGCATTATAAATTCCGCCAACTTTCATATCGTTTTCAGCACTTGGGCAATGCCAACTAGGGTCTGCAAAATTCCATTTGGTAATGTGTTCAGGCAAGGTATAACAATTCCATACCTTTTCAAGGTTTGAATTAATGTTTGCTGATATGGTTATTTTATTACGCATCTTACTTTGTGTTATATTTTTTTTCTTAACGTGCTTATAGAAACATGCTTTTTGAAGTATTGGTACTTTTCTTCATTTTCAAATACATGAATTATTATTTTCTCATTTAAAGGATCTGAATTTTTTGATTCGTCATCTGTCATAGTGCATAAAGAGTAACCCAACACTTCTTTTTTAATATTTGCATTGTTTTTATCAATTTGCCAAGTTTCATACATTAGTAATTTGTAAAGATTTCTGTAATTGGAAGCAGTATCACAAGTAAATATTACATTCTCTATTTTTCCATCTTTGTCATATTCTACTATACTGTCGCATTTATGGATGTAAGATTTAGTGTGGTAATTACTTAAGTTTTCTCCTTCAAGATCATAATATACTAGTTTGTTAGGTGCGTTTAGTACAGTCTGCAATAATGTTGTTTTGAATGAACTTAAGCTATTATTCGAGGTGTCATAATAACCAAGATTTGTTTCCATTTCAAATTCCTTTGTTGCTCCGTAGAATTTAAGAGATAACTTGTTATTTAAATTCACTTCATTGATTATTAATGAGCATATGAGTTTTGATTCTGATTTTGGTATTTGATTATTCTCAACATTAGTTTCTCGCCCGGATTTCTCTGAACAGCTTAACGCTATAAATAAAAATGCGATTAAAATTATATTTCTAACTTTCATAAGTTATTTTCTTTTACATTGAATTTAATTATTTTTTCAATCAAATCATAAGGAATTTCTTGATTTAATGGAAATTGAACTGATCCTTTTCCTTGTTTGAATTTAGCCAATTCTTTTTTAAATGCAGCATGTCCTGATGGCGTTGCATATATACCAATATGGTTTTTATAACCTGCAAAATATATCAAAGGTTTATTATTAGTCTTGTAGCCCGGAATACCATACGAAATTAATTCTTCTGCTTTTGGGGCATTTTTCTTAATAAGCGCTCTTATTTTTTTTAAAATTAATTGCGTAGGTGCTGGAAAGGTGTTGATATAATTGTCTATTTCATTTTTCATTTGTAAGGATACGTAATTCTTTTATCGGTTAAAATATAACTGTTAGTTTTTTCTTCATATGAATATTTTAATTGATAATTAAACTGAAACTGAAAGTCGGGAAAAAAAGTGACAAACATAAAAT
>JBFWYJ010000133.1:0-8103 GCA_050186555.1 Bacteroidia bacterium | reverse complement strand
TGCTCTTCCGATCTATGTACTTAGTATTTCAGGCTTACCATTAACTACGGCGATATCGTGTTCAAAATGCGCACTTGGCAAACCATCAGCTGTTACAATCGACCAACCGTCATTTAGCTGACGGATATTCTTTTTGCCAAAATTAATCATTGGTTCAATTGCAATTACTAATCCTTCTTTAATTTTTGGTCCGTTACCTCTGGAACCATAATTAGGAACCTCCGGCTCTTCGTGCAAGTTTTTACCCAAACCATGCCCAACCAATTCCCTTACAACTCCGAATCCATTTTTTTCTGCATGTTGTTGCACAGCATAACTGATATCACCAATTCTGTTTCCGCTGATAGCCTGTTCGATTCCTTTATATAAACATTCTTTAGTTACGTCCAATAATTTCTGATACTCAGGTTTAATCTCTCCAATGGCAAATGAATAAGCATGGTCTCCAAAAAAACCATTCTTTTTTACTCCACAATCAACAGAAGCGATATCACCTTCTTTCAATGGAACATTTCCGGGAATGCCGTGAACGACAGTTTCATTTACAGAAAAACAAAGTGTTGATGGAAATGGGCCATGCGCACCCTTATATCCTTTAAAAGCCGGCACTCCACCGTTATCTCTTATAAATTCTTCAGCCAACCTGTCTAATTCTGCAGGAGTTACTCCAGGACCAATTCTTTCCGCAATGATACCTAAGGTTTTAGACACCAATAAAGCAGATTCTCTAATCAATTCTATTTCTTCTCTAGTTTTAAGATACATTACTTTTTACCAAATAATTTTCCGAATAATGACTTTTTACCTGAAGCATAATTATGATGGGCATCAGCATTTTTTAGTTGATGATCGAACTCGCCTCCCTCCGGATGAAGATGTTGCCAGATATCACTCCACCCCATAAAACCACCCACATTCCTATCGTCAATAAAAATGTCAGCATTTAATTTTCTTGCTACATTCTCATCCCATGTTTCCTCAGGAAAATTTTTGTTTACAGCATAAAATTCAACGCCATTTGCTTTACAATACTCAACCGCCTCATCCAAATAAACCCCATGTCTGAAAGTCCATAAAATTAATTTATGCCCTTTTTTTTGAAGTGCTTTAAGGGTTGCAAACGCAAATAGCATCTCCTTACCTATTTTAGGATAAGCATGTTCTACAATTGTTCCATCAAAATCAACTGCAATAACTTTGCTATTCTCTCCAATAAGTGCCATTATAGATTCTTTACACTTTTAACTGCTAAGTTCTCATCCAGTTCATATAGTCTTGGCTGCGCCGTTCCAATTTCAAATTCTAATATTTGCTCAGGCGTCATTTTCTCAAGATACATTATTAATGCACGAAGACTGTTGCCATGTGCCACAATGATAACATTTTTGCCCGCTTTTAACTTGGGAACTATTTCAGATTCAAAATATGGAATTACTCGCGCAGCAGTATCCTTCAAACTTTCGCCATTGGGTGGAGCAATATCATAACTTCTTCTCCAAATTTTTACTTGGTCATCTCCAAACTTCAATGCGGTCTCTGCTTTGTCCAAACCTTGCAAGTCTCCATACATTCTTTCATTAAGTGCTTTATCATAAATTGGTTTTATTTCAGGATGACCGGCAGAATCAAGTGCCAATGACATTGTTTTTTGAGCCCTCAGTAAATCAGATGAATAAGCAAAATCAAAATGATAACCCTTAATTTTGTTTCCGGCGTCTTTTGCTTCGTTTACTCCCTTTTCTGATAAATCAACATCTACCCATCCCGTAAATTTGTTTTCCAAATTCCATAAACTCTGACCATGTCTAAAAATAACCAATTGTGCCATAAGAAATTACTAATTACAAAATGCAAAAATACAGTTTTATTGTTTTCGATATCGATAATAATTATGATAATTTACTCTCCATCTTAAGTTTGCCTCTGCATTGGCCAACTCTATGCTTGGTTTATCATCTGTAGTTATCAAAGAGTTATTATCCCAATCATTTAAATCACTTTTCTCACAAAATAATATTGTATTTCTATAGTCAGGGTTTGATCCTGTAAATAATGGCAAGGCTGAAAATCCACTGGCTTTTATTGTTGAAATTAGTATCTGTGTGCCCTTTCCAAGTTCACCATCATAATAGCCGTGCCAGTTAAGGACTAATTTTCCGTTTTCAGATAACAAATTATTAACCTTAGAAAAAGATTGCCATGATATCAAATGAGGGGGTTGAACTTCCCCATGAAAAACGTCTAAAATTATCATTGAATACTTACTATGATTATTATTGATATATTTTCTACCATCTGCTATTGTAACCTTAACTTGTGGCGAAAGATGAAAATATTTTATTGCTGCCTCATAAATCCTTGAATCCAATTCTACAGATTCAACATCATAGCCATGCATTACTAATTTGTTGGCGAGTACGCCACCGCCTAGTCCAATCAATAATGCTTTTTTTCCATGCTTTCTTGATGATTCAAAAAGAGAATCCATTTTTTGCAAATACGGCATTGTTGCTTCTTTGCTATCTGTATCTATTTCTGTTTGAATTATTCCATCAACAATCAAACGTCTATAACTGCTTCCATTTTCCTTTACTTCTTCAACTTCTACTTTGCCTAAGATACCATAAGAACTAAACAACTTATTTGTGTCTTCCTTAATCATCAAAGTAAGCAGAAGTGAGGCAATAAAAATTATGAATGTATAAAGTTGCGTTTTACTCTTCATGAGGATTAGTGATGCAATGAGCAACAAAAATGAGAAAGAATAAAGCGTGTTTGAGATACCTAATTCCGGAATCATATAGAATCCTGCTGCTAATGTCGAGATTATGCCACCAATTGTTGAATAACCGTAGATTGTTCCTGCAATGTTTCCTGGTATTTTTAAGTCACGACCTGCGAATTGGATGATAACCGGTGAAAATGAACCCAATAAAAATACTGAAGGGAAAATTAACAACATACTTGATAACAAAACAGAAATCTTAAAATCCAACAAAACTAAATTCGGAATCAAGTACTTTGAGATTAAAGGTAGTACAGCTAAGCTAATTGAAGAAAGTAGAATAATTATTGCTAATACACTTCGGATATTTTCCTTCAAACACAATTTTGCCCCATAAAAATATCCGGATGCTAGCCCTCCTAGTGTAACAGAAAGAACTGATGCCCAAACATATAAACTGTTTCCAAAATATGGAGACAATAGTTTGGCGCTGCACAATTCCACAATCATAACAGACGCTCCTTCAATTAGAATTACCGGAATCAGTTTTTTCATTTACTAATTACTCCTGAAATTATTAATAAAGAGACAATCATCATAAAAACACCAACAGTCCATTTCAAAAATGCAAAACTCGTTTTCTTGAATAGTTTGTTTCCAAAGTAAGCACCGGCAAATGCAGAGAGAACGGCAACACTTAATACAACTTTGTTTTCTATAAAATCGTTAATACTAAATGAATATATACTAATTCTTGCAAAATCTACCAACCAGGCAATAGCAACGCCTGTAGCAAAAAAACTAATATAATCAAACCCAGCCATTAATAAAAATACACTACATAAAGCTCCTTGATGTCCGCTTAATCCTCCAAAAAATCCGGTTATCATTCCCCCAACAGGTTGCCATTTTGATGCGACTTGCCAGTTGTCGAAACGGCTGCTTAATTCCAAAACAGAAAAAACCAATAATATTAATCCTACAACAAATGCATTCCATTTGATAGTAAACGTTTTCGAAGCAACTGAATACTCAAATAACACCATGCTTGAATTGTCTAAATACCCAAGTAAATAAGCGCCAATAAATGAAAATAATATAGCAGGAACACCAAACCTTAACAGAATCTTATGGTTAATGCTTCTGTAAACCAATGCGAGTTTAAATAAATTATTGAGCAAATGAACAATTGCCGTTAATGCAATCGCCGTTTGAATCGGAAAAAATAAGGCAAACACAGGCATTAAGATCGTGCCTAAACCAAATCCTGAAAAAAATGTTAGCATTGACGCTGTGAGTGCAACCAAAGCAACAACAAACAACATCATGACATTGATTTATGATAAGCTATTAGACCCTCAATTGGAGATTTAATTACTATGCCCAATTCAAAATCCATCTCCTTCGCTGCCACTTGCAAAAAGTCTTTGTATAAAAACCCAATAGAACCCACAGTGTTTATTTTGTAGGACTTGGCATTGGTATATTTTGAAACTTGGTATTCAAAAAAAGCTTTGAAGTTTGAAATAATTAAATCACGAACATAATCGTTTTCTTTATGATTATAGACGAACTGACTCATTGAAGCCAGGTACTTACTTGGCATACTTTTTTTGTAAACGTTATCTAGAATTTCTTCTCGATGATATCCCTCTTTTTCAAATGCATTCTTTATCTCTAAAGGTAATTTATCGTGAAAATAATGGTCTAAAAAAGTTTTTCCTAAGCTTGCGCCACTTCCATGATCTCCCCAAAGGAAACCAACTGATGGCACGTTCTCAATAACATCTACACCATCATACAAACAACTATTACTTCCAGTTCCTAAAATACACGCGATACCAGGTTTATTCAAACAAAGTGCTCTTGCTGCAGCGAGCAAATCATGGGCAACCTCAACTTTTGCTTTCTTAAAATGAGTTGCAATACCTGATTGAACAATTTTACAATTTGTGTTATTTGAACACCCGGCACCATAATAATAAATTGTGTTAACCAAACTTAAGTTACCTCCTAAACCCGGCAGTAACTGAGCATAAATTGCATTTGCAATCTGGTCGCGACTTTGAAAATATGGGTTAAATCCAATTGTTTTAAATTGACCAATGGACTTATTCCCGTCCATTAAAATCCAATCTGTTTTTGTAGATCCGCTATCTGCAATTAAATACAAGGCTAAAAGAATTTAGGTAAAAATATAAAAAAAACCGCCGTTTGGCGGTTTTCATTTGAAATGTTTGATTTATGCATTTTCTTCTGAAGTTCCTGAAGCCTCTGTATTGTTTTCAGGTGTTTCTTCTGTTGCAGGCGCTTCAGCAACCGGAGCTTCTTCTGTTTCCGCATTATCTACAACTTCTTCAGCAGCCGGCTTGCTTTTTGCCGCAACTTTCGCAGCAATTGCCTCCTTCTTAGCTGTTTCAGCTTTCATTTGCGCTTCAGCCTTTTGAGTTTTCTCAGTAGCTAATTTGTCCTTTTTAGAAGTAATCTTTCCTTCTTTCTGACTAACCCAAGTATTGAACTTATCTTCCACTTGTGCTTCAGTTAAAGCGCCTTTCTTTACACCACCTAATAAGTGTTTCTTATAAATAACTCCTTTATAAGAAAGGATAGCACGACAAGTATCCGTTGGTTGTGCTCCTTTTTGAAGCCAATCCAAAGCCTTATCGAAATTTAAATTAATAGTAGCCGGGTTCGTGTTTGGATTGTAAGTCCCTATTTTCTCAATGAATTTTCCATCACGAGGTGCACGACCGTCCGCTACTACAATATGGAAGAAAGCGCCATCTTTCTTACCGTGTCTCTGTAGTCTAATCTTTACTGCCATTGTTTAATTTTTAAAAATGAGGGGCAAATTTCGTAATTATCTTAGGATAAACCAAATAATAAGCACGAAATTATTGCTTTACCGATAATATTTAATAATTTTGCGGAAAATTCAACAATTATGCAGGTTAAAGAAAGAGGTATCATATTGGTTCCAATTGATTTTACAGAACAATCGCTAATAGCTGTAAAACAATCTTATAATTTGGCAAAATATACCCATTCTAAGATAATTTTATTGCATATCTATAGAAAAACAGGCGAAGAGAACTACGAAGCACTTACCAAATTAGCCAAACAAGTTGAACAAGAAAGCGGTAATCCATGCGATTTTGTTAACGCTAAAGGTGATATATACGAGGAAACTGATAGGGTTGCTGATGAAATGGGTGCTACACTAATCATTGTTGGTTTGGAAACTCACATGCATTTCCGGAATATTATCGGTAGCAGTGCCAGTAAATTAGTCAGAAAGGCTCCTTGTCCTATTATTACCATTAGAGGCAGGGAAAACAGAGACGGTTGTGAAAACATTCTTTTGCCTCTTGACCTGTCTAATGAATCAAGAGAAAAGGTAGATACGGCTATTCAGTTCGCTAAATATTTCGGTGCCAGTATAAGGGTATTGTCTGTATTTAGCCCTACTGACGCAGCATATGAAAACAAATTGATTGCTTATTCTCATCAGGTAAAAACATTAATTAAAAACAAAGGCATTGCTTGTACCAATAAATCTATTGCAAGCGATCATATTGCTGAGACTGTAGTGGAATATGGCAATAAAATTGAGGCTGACTTGATCTTAATTATGAATAAGCCCGGACTTAATGTTAATGAATTTTTTGGAGGTACCGTGTCTCAAAAGATAGTTGATATCAGTAATATTCCTGTTATGACTATTCAGCCGTCTAAGAAAGATAGCAGAACACACTTCAGCACAGGATACTAATCTATTCATTTATCCACGACTCGATGTCGTACTGATTTAATTCGTAGTAATCTACTTTACGAATAACGATACCATTCTTAAGATAGTATATTCTCGGAAGATTTACTCCTGAAAGGCTAACAAATGCTTTTCCTAAAGCCATCGAATGAGGAATATTATCTGATTTAGTATCTTCAAAAAACGGTTTCAATTTTTCTTTGTCGCCGTTTAACACAAAATAGATTGGCAATTCCGGATTGTTCCGTTTAATTAATCTAAACTTCTTGGCAGCAATTCTGCAATGCGGACAAGTTAAACTGATAAAAGCTACCACATGTTTACCTTGCCTAAAATCAATAGATGGAATTTCAACTTTTGAAGAATCTTCGGGTTTATATAAGACAGATAAATTCAAGGGATAATTCACTTTTTCATCCAAGTTGTTAGAAGTATACGAATAATCAATTGGATTGATGATGAATGGAATTGCTAAAGATGTAATACCAAAAATTACAAAAATCCATTTTTTAAACGCTACATTCCAACCATGCCAATAAAAATAAATTGGTAAAGCAATAACAATCATCACAAAGTTTTTAATTATTGCTTGCAATGGCGTCATCTTTAAATGCTCGCCAAAACAACCACAATTTCCTGCATTCCCAGAAACTCCAATTTGAACTAATAAGTAAACTATAAAAAATAAAAGCAATCCAATTGTTAGGGGAATCGTAAATCTCTTGAGATTAAAATTGAGTAGTAATAAAGAGCCTATGAAGAATTCTAAAGCAATCATCAATCTAGCGAAGACTGGGGCTGTGTACCAATTGGCAATTTTAATTTCTACAAATGTAAATTCAAAGGTTTCTATGACAGGAACGAGTTTAGTGTAACCTGAGTATATAAACACCAAACCAAGCACAGAACTGAGAAGAATCAAAAATATTCTGACGGTTAATTTCATTTACTCCGCTAAATTATAAAAACATGTGAATAGAAAATCTCAATTTGAACAATAATACAAATGACTTATAAACTTTTAACAGCCTTAATTGTTTGATATATATTACTTAAAATGTCTACCTTCAAAACAATCTTATTATGGAAAAGGTAATACTGGTTAATGAAAAAGATGAGGCTATTGGTGAAATGGAAAAACTAGAAGCGCATCAAAAAGGATTATTGCATAGAGCCTTTTCTGTTTTCATTTTTAATTCTAAAAATGAGCTCTTATTACAGAGAAGAGCATTAGACAAATATCATAGTCCGGGTTTATGGACCAACACTTGTTGTTCTCATCCTCGCCCGGGAGAATCTATTTTGGAAGCTGCAAACAGAAGATTGAATGAAGAAATGGGAATTGCTACAAACCTTGAACATAAGGGAAGTTTTATTTACAAAGCAGAATTCGATAATGGTTTAACGGAGCACGAATTAGACCATATTGTAATTGGTTGTTTTAATGAAGACCCTAACATTAATCCGGAAGAAGTTGATAGTTTTAAATGGTTGGATTTAGAATCAGTGAAAACAGACTTAGAACAAAATCCGCATAACTATACAGTTTGGTTTAGGGAGATCATTAATCAAAACTTCACCTCATTCACTGACCAAGCCTGAGGTTTAT
>JBFWYJ010000132.1:0-8156 GCA_050186555.1 Bacteroidia bacterium | reverse complement strand
CCCGGAGATTTAAAATCTGGAATCAAATTAACAACCCTAAGAGCCTCTTTATCCAGACCAAATCCAATATTATTTTTAAGTTTTGCTCCGGTTACCTTTCCATTTTCATCCACAATAAACTGTACATACAGTGTGCCTTGTTTGCCAATTTCAGCAGCAGTTGATGGATATTGAATATGTTTTGAAATAAATTTATTTAAAGCAGCCAGTCCTCCTTCAAATTCCGGGTTTTCATCCAATGCGAACAAATCTAATGGTTGTTCACTAATTGAAATACCATTACCACCGGTTGTTGTTCCGTTTGAGATTCCTGTTAAATGGGAGTTCGAATTATTGCTTGTGCTATCAACACCTTTGCTAATATTATTGTCTTGTGTATTAGTTTTAACGGAATCAACCATGTTGTCTACAATCTTTGTAGCGAGATTGTCTGACGACTCACTTTTAATAGGATTAGATTTATTCTCGGATGTAGAAACATCTGCCAACGGTTCAGGTTCTTTTAATCTAAACTCAATTTGAATTAATGAATCCAAAAACTCAATTTGTTTATTTTCTACAATTTCTTTAACAGGTTCTTTTAGAAGAAAGAAGCTCCCAAATAAAGCTGTTAGGAATAAGCAAACCACTAGAATGGATTTAACTAAAGTTTTGTCGTATGATGTCCTAATTGAATAGGCGCCATATTTCTTATTACGATTCTTGAAAAGTATTTCAAGCATTTTCGTATGGTTTTGAATCGTTTTCATAAGCCTGGTTTTGTTTGTTTCGTTTTCTAATATTACGATGCTTAATCTGCATAGTTTCCATAAATAAAACTTATGGTTAGTAGAAATAAATAAGTGGCTTGATTCAAGAACCAACTGGAAAATAAAAAAGCCCGCAATTGCGGGCTTTTTTATCCTTTGAATGATTGGAAAATTATTTTACAGCTTCCAATGAAATTTCAATATCAATGTTTTCGGCAGCTCCACCACCTTCAATACCATAATCACTTCTGTTAATAGTACATTCGCCTTCAAAGCCGATAACAGTGTACTTTTTAATTGTTTCTTTGCCGTTTGCATCAACTTCTGATTCTTCAATTGGAGAGTCTCCTAAATAATTGAAGAACAATTCTACATCTTTGGTAACACCTTTTAAAGTTAATTTCCCTTTAGCGATGTAAGCATATTCGCAAGACATTTCATCATTTTTAACTACTTCAGTTGCTTCAAATGTTGCTGTAGCAAATTGCTTTACATTAAAGAATTTTTCTTTTTCTTTTAAATGAGAATCTCTCATGCTGTTTTGAGTAGTAAGAGAGTTCATATTTAATTGAACAAAAATCTTTGGTCCGTTAGCATTTTGCAAATTAATGTAACCGCTATCAATTTTAATTGAACCTTTAGTGTAAGAAATAATATGCTTCACTTCGAAATTAACTGAACTGTGACTTCCATCAACCTCATAATTTCCTTCTACTTCAGCAATGTCAGCCATGTTAGCGTGCATTACACTGTCGCATTGCTCTTTACTTGTGCAAGTGTATTCTTGCCCGTTAATATTGCATTTATAAACTTCTTCCGTAACCTCTTTAGTTACATGATTATCATGCCCCCCTTCAGTAATTGCGATATATGGAGCAATTACTAATGAAACGATAGACATTAACTTAATTAGGATGTTCATAGAAGGACCTGAAGTATCTTTAAATGGATCACCAACTGTATCTCCTGTTACTGAAGCCTTGTGCGGTTCAGATTTTTTATAGAAAGTCTCTCCATTTATTTCAACACCCTTTTCAAAAGATTTCTTAGCATTGTCCCACGCACCGCCGGCATTGTTTTGGAAAATACCTAATAGCACACCGCTTACGGTTACACCTGCCAATAATCCTCCTAAAACTTCAGGACCGAATACAAATCCAACAATTACAGGAACAGATAAAGCAATAGCGCCAGGCAACATCATCTCACGTATTGAAGCCTTTGTAGAAATTGCAACACACTTTTCGTACTCAGGCTTTGCTTTGTATTCCATGATCCCCGGAATTTCTTTAAACTGACGTCTAACTTCCTGAACCATATCCATTGCTGCACGTCCTACCGCTGCAATTGCCAGTGCAGAGAAAATAAATGGAATCATAGCACCAACAAATAGTCCGGCTAATACATTTGCTTTATAGATGTCAATAGCACTGATACCTGCAACACCAACAAAGGCTGCAAATAAAGCTAATGAAGTTAGTGCGGCTGAAGCAATAGCAAAACCTTTTCCTGTTGCAGCTGTTGTGTTACCAACTGCATCTAAATTATCTGTTCTCTCACGCACTTCAGCTGGCAATTGACTCATTTCAGCAATTCCCCCAGCATTATCAGCTATTGGCCCGAAAGCATCAATTGCTAATTGCATAGCCGTTGTTGCCATCATACCTGCTGCCGCAATTGCTACACCATATAAACCGGCAAAGTAATAAGAGCTCATAATACCACCTGCCAATACAATAGTTGGAACTACAGTAGATTCCATACCTACTGATAAACCACCAATGATATTTGTTGCATGCCCTGTAGCTGATTTTTGAATAATAGAATTAACAGGTCTTTTGCCCATCGCAGTATA
The DNA here is from genome assembly GCA_050186555.1 of Bacteroidia bacterium. Lineage (GTDB taxonomy): Bacteria > Bacteroidota > Bacteroidia > B-17B0 > Aurantibacillaceae > Aurantibacillus. Next base: position 5,552 of record JBFWYJ010000132.1, on the reverse strand, counting down.
ATATTCCGTTATCCAGCTCATAATTGCCCCAACAATCAAGCCTATAAAAATGGCTATGAAAACATTGGTGCTTGTAAATGCGTAACCTCTTAAACTTAATGTTTCTGGTAACATCCATTTTACAAGGAAATAAGAAGTGATTATTGTAAGGATAATAGAAGACCAGTTACCTAAATTTAATGCATTTTGTACACTATCTTTTTCGCCTTTAACTCTAACGAACATTGTACCAACGATAGAAAAAAGTATTCCCAGACCTGCAATAACCATCGGTAGTAAAATAGGAGACAATCCACCAAATTTATCAGATGAAGCGTCTATTTCTTGTCCTAGTACCATTGTTGCTAAAATCGTAGCAACATAAGAACCAAATAAGTCAGCTCCCATACCGGCAACATCACCAACGTTGTCACCAACGTTATCAGCAATTGTAGCCGGGTTTCTAACATCATCCTCTGGAATACCGGCTTCAACCTTACCAACTAAATCAGCTCCAACATCAGCAGCTTTTGTATAAATACCTCCACCAACACGTGCAAATAGTGCAATCGACTCAGCGCCTAATGAAAATCCGGTTAATACCTCAATCGCACGCTTCATTTCATCACCCGTTACAGGCTCACCTTTTGCAAACATGCTATAGAATACAATGAATAGCCCTCCTAATCCAAACACAGCCAATCCTGCAACGCCTAATCCCATTACTGTCCCTCCGGTGAACGAAACTTTTAATGCTTGAGCTAAACTTGTTCTGGCTGCTTGTGTTGTTCTAACATTTGCTTTAGTTGCTACCTTCATGCCAATATAACCTGCAGTTGCAGAAAATACAGCTCCAATTATAAATGCAACAGCAATTAACCAGTGAGAATGTATCGCGTGTCCGTTAACCTCGTGAACTGTACCGCTCCAAGCTAACAATACCGCTGCAATAACAACGAAATAACTTAGAACTTTCCACTCAGCTTTCAAAAAAGCCATAGCACCGGAAGCAATATATCCGGCTAATTCTTTCATATTAGCTTCACCTGCATCTTGTTTATTAACCCATGCAGATTTTACCGCCATAATCAATAACCCAACTAAACCAAGAGCGGGTACTAAATAAATTAACATATCGTTCATAACAGAAATTTATAGGGGTGCAAAGATAAATAAATTGTCGTAAAATTAAAATAATATAATTAATTGATATACAGGTATATATGACAAAATTAACTTTCCTTTTCTCCCCGCTAAATAGCAAAAATATACTAATTTCACACCATGCAAAAAGACGCATTTGATTTGATTGTTATTGGTGGCGGACCAAGTGGTTATGCGGCGGCAATGCGCGCTATTGATTTTGGTAAAAAAGTGCTTTTGATAGAACGAAATAAAATCGGAGGTGCAGGCGTGTACAATGGCGTTTTGGCGTCAAAAGCTTTATGGGAACATGCTTTGAAAGTTCAAACGGCTAAAGAATTAATGCCCGATTGTAAATCGGACTTTGATCAAGCAAACAGAATAGTTAAAGAAGCTATTTTTGAGAGAAAGACTCAAATGTCGGTTCATTTTCAGCTTTTGCAAAAATGTTATCCTGATTTATTGTTTTATGAAAGAGGTACTGCAAGGTTTAAGGATAAACATACAATAGAAGTTTCAAAGGAAGATGAGAGTATTAAAGTTTATCATGGACTTAATATCTTGATAGCAAGTGGAAGCAGGCCAAGAAAAGCGGCTAACATTAATATTGATGAGGAAATTATTTTAACTAGCGATGGCGTTAGAAACCTGACAGCATTTCCCAAAAGCATGGTTGTGTTGGGAGCAGGGGTTATTGGTTGTGAATTTGCAACCATTTTTTCTTTGTTAGGAAATACAAAAGTTTATTTAATAGACAAGGCAGATAGAATTTTACCGTTTGAAGATGAAGACGTAGCTAAAGTTGTTCAAAGAAATTTGGAGGCGCAAAACTGTCGAATTCACCATGGCGCTTCATTGAAAAGGATGGAGATTAAGAATGGCAAAGTTGAGTATGAATTGGAATATCAATCTGGCGGCACGGAAAATTTCACTGTAGAAAAGGCATTGATTAGTATTGGAAGAGTCCCAAATGTAGAAGATTTGAATTTGGAGGCGGCTGGTGTAAAATTAAACGAGAGAGGTTCGGTTTGGGATGATGATACCCAAACTAATGTCAGCAATATTTATGTCGCAGGTGATGCAACAACTGAAATAGCTTTGGTTAATGTAGGTGAAAGAGAAGCACGACATGCGGTTGTAAGAATGTTTGGACCAACAATTAAACCATTAACATATAAAAACATAAGTACAATCATGTTTTTAAATCCTGAAGTTGCAGCGGTTGGTATAAATGAACAAGAATGCAGAGCAAAAGGAATTCCCCATAAGGTTGTTAAGTTAGATTTTGCTACAAACGCAAGAGCAATAGCTATGAGAAAGACCAATGGCTTTTTTAAAATAATTGTGACAAACGATAGCGGCATGCGAATATTGGGGATGCGTGTGGTTGGAGAACATGCCAGTTCCGCGATTCAGGCAGTGGCATATTTAATTCACACTAATCAAGGAATAAGAGAGCTGGCTGACATGATGCATCCTCACCCAAGTATAATAGAAGGTGTTCAAGAATGTTTGAGAATGCTATTGAATAAATCCATTTATAAGCCTTATGTTTTTAAGGACAGATTAAAATGTTTTGTATGGGAAAATGGTATTTCTACTCCGGTTGAAAATTTAGTAAAGCATGAATGAAGTAATTATTCTTTTATTGGCGCTGGGCTTCTGCCATTGGATGGCTGATTTTACTCATCTTAGCACGGATTGGATGCTGAATGCCAAAAGATACGGGAAACCCCTGTATCCAATATTAATGCATGCGCTGGTTCATGCCATTTTGTTTTTTGTGGCGGTTTTTATCATTACAAATGATTTTTATAAAGCGGCAATGGCTTTTGGCATTCAATGGCCGACGCACTTTATTATTGATTTATTGAAAGGGAAAATCCAATGGCATTTCAAATCTTTAAATGATCCTACAAACAAATTCCACTGGTGGTTGTTTGGGTTTGATCAGTTTTTACATTTTACTGTGATTGTAACAATTGTTCGCTTTTGTGTCATTTAGCGAAAAACCACAGAAATCATAGTGCCGTTATTGTCTGTTTTAAATTTTATTTTCCCGCCTATTTGTTCGGATAATGTATGAATAAGTTGAAGTCCTAATGTCGTTGGATTTTTATATGCAGAAGGGTTTTCAAATCCTTTTCCGTTATCAGAAACAGATAATTCGAACATTGTTGGAGATTTACCTGCAATTGCTAAATTTATGCTTACCTGTCCTTTTTTCTTATCGATAAAAGCATATTTCATGCAATTAGAAAGCATTTCATTTATTAGCAATCCGCAAGGAATTGCTTTATTCATATCAATTGACTTAATGCGTTTATCTATGTTAAGTTTGATTTTAATGTCATTATTTAAACGATATGTATCTGAGATAAATCTAGACAACTCATTTAAGTACACAGATGCATTTATTTCAGATAAGTTTTTTGTTTGATAAAGCATTTCGTGAATTAGAGCCATTGATTTTACGCGACCAATACTTTCTCTATATTTTTCTTTGGCATCGGGGTCATTGATTGTGTAAGCTTGCAGATTCAATAAACTTGAAATTATTTGCAAATTGTTTTTTACGCGATGATGTATTTCTTTAAGAAGCGTCTCTTTCTCTTTTAGGTTGTTTTCTAAATGAGCTTTTTGATTAACAGATTCCGTAATGTCCTGAGCAATACCAATTAATTGAACAACTTTACCTTTATCGTTTTTTACGGGTACTGCTGAACAAGATAACCATTTGGTTCGCTTGCCAATACTAATAGAATGTTGAAAAGCATAACCGATACCCTTTTTTAGCGACCTATCAATGTATCCAAACAACTCCTTTTTGTAAACTTCCGGCATTCTTCCTAAATAAGCATCAAATAATTTGTTACTCGGAGTTTTCTTATCAATTTCAAAAATTCGGTAAAGCTCATCAGACCATTTAACGGCATTATTTGTTAAGTCAAACTCCCAGCTACCTAATTGTGCTATTTCCTGAGCTTGATTCAGTATTTGTTCTTTACGGAGTAATTGCTCTTCAATTTTCTTTCTTTCTAGAAAGGTTGGCACATGAATTTCTTCTTTTACTTTTTTATAATTCTTTAAGTAAGAACTGATTTTAGAAGGAGGAGCCATGATAAAAAGACATTCTTTGTCTCCTCTGCCTTTACAAGTTATCTCAACCGCAGTCAAAGGAATACCAAAACTCTGTTCGCACCATCCACTTGAATAACCTGCATTCATAATGCAAACAGGTTTTTTACTTTTTTTTCCTGCTTTCAAATAACTGTCTGCTTCAAAAGAAAAAGGATGAGTATATTTCAAAAAGAAATTTTCATTGGGAGTTGGTTTGCTTTCCTTATGTATGTCTACATAAGCCCAGCCCGAGTAGGCAAAGTGGATTGGTCCTGCACTTAATTTTGAGATGGGATTTTTTAATTTCATTTTTTGATGAAATTTTTTGGCATCCTCCATTCCAATAACGTGTGACATGTCAAATAGAAAGTCATTTGCAATAGAATGGGCTTCATCATCTTTCCTGTCTTTATAAAATGATTTTATCGAGTTAAAAAAGTCATAAGATAAAGCAGAAGCTCTGACTAGAATGTATCTTTGATCATTGATTGTGATTGTACCTTTTGATGGATCAAAGTTTTTAGTACCGAAGTATTTCCCTACTACTTTTTCAGCATCTTTGAAAATGTCTTCGAATTGCTTTGGCACTTTAACTTTAGGATTGTTTTGTTCTTTATCTTTCCCGCCTAGTTTCAGTTGCTTTTCAAGTTTTCGAACTTTTTCCTTTAATGCTTTTATTTCAGAATCTTTCTTTAAAGACATAATCTTAATCTAAATTAATAAAAAAAACCTGTCAGGTTAATCTTGACAGGTTTTTTCAAAACTAAATTCGATTTAGGAATTTTTATTTAGGAATTTGAGCATATCAACTACCTGTTCAACGCCTAGTCTTTTTGCCTTAATCTTTTTGTCTTTATCCAAAATATATATGACCGGTGTTGAATATATATCGTATTTCACTTTTAAATTGTTTAAATGAATGGGGTCGAAAACATTGATAAATTCTAATTTTTTGTCAATAATAAATTTACGCCATGCAGGAAAATCTTCCTTCGTGTATACGGCAAAGGTTTCAAAATCTACTTCACCTTTAATTTTTTGCAACTCCTCATTCAGTTTAGGTATCTCAGTTTGGCAATGTCCGCAATCTACCGACCAGAACACTAGTACAGTAAACTTATTTTTTAGCATATAAAGTGTTCTAAACATTGGAGTGAGTTTTTCCAAATTCTTATAATAAAGTGAAGTTACACCCTGACTAGTTTTTGCAGTATCAAATCCCATCTTTAGAACTTCCTTTCCGGCCGTTGTATCAATCATATAAAATTCAGGCTCTTTTGATTCAAGTAACAAATTACGCATAATGTCTA
>JBFWYJ010000131.1:0-8224 GCA_050186555.1 Bacteroidia bacterium | reverse complement strand
TACTATTAAGTAAGTCAATTCTCAATGGAGGATATCCTAATTGTATAACATTCCCGGGTTTAGTAAAATCGGTTGGTGCTAATCCATATGAAGAAAAACCAAATTCATTAACGCAGTTTAGAATTTTGGTAGCATTATCCTGAGTGGGATTCAACCAGATATCAAGATCACCGGTAAAACGAGGATGTCCGTGAATGCCAACTGCATAACCTCCAACGATGAGATATTCAGCTCGGTTTTTGATTAGTAATTCTACAAACTCTCTGAAGTCTTGACTGAACATCTTTACGAAATTTTATGTACTGTTCTCTTAATAATTCAATTGCTTCAAGTCTTTCTTGAAAAGTCTTGGTTGACCAAAAATCAAAATCTGAATGTTTTTCTTTCAATGACACTATTTTGAGAACCTTATCCATATACCAAATATAGCTTTTTTTCTTGTGGTGGTCAACTCATTGTAGCTTATGTTCAAATGATTTCCGCGAATTCTGCAAAGCCATCTTTAACATTATCTTCCATAGAAAAAGCAGTGCTTAACCCTATGCACTGTCAGTTCGAGTGATCACGCGTAGGGTGATAGTTCCCGATAGTTATCGGGAGAGAACTGAACAATTCTTAATTCACTTCTCGATACAATTCAATAAATTGAATCACTCGAAGTGACAAAATCTTCCCCTCTCCGTATGGGGAGGGGTTAGGGGTGGGGCTTGATGCCCGCAACTGATTATTTTTTTGAAATGTCAAGCAAAGAATTAAATGATTGAAGATCACAATTTGTGACCCAAAAATCTGACCGAACAGGATTACGATATTCACCATATTGTTTCACAGTAGTAGAGATATGGTATCGCAAAATGCGATACCTTCGAAAGGTCATCTAGGAGGAGCATTACCATATGCATTTACTGAACATGGTATTTTAATGTTAGCTAATGTTCTTAAAAGTGAAAGAGCTGTTATGGTTAGTATTAGAATTATAGAGTTATTTGTTAAACTTCGGGAAATGCAAATGACAAATACAGAGTTGCGTCTCGAATTAGAAAAAATTAAAACGAAAGTTGATAATCAAGATAAAAATATTGAAATAGTATTCAGATATTTTGATGAGCTTCTGGAACGTAAGGAACAACCAAGAAAACAAATTGGTTATAAACTACCAAAGAAAAAAGCATAAATGGGCAATTCAAAAAAGATTGCCTCTCACACTAAAGCGTGATCGCAATGACAGAATGTGTTTCACTTCTCGATACAATTCAATAAATTGAATCACTCGAAGTGACAAAATCTTCCCCTTCCCTTCGGAAACCCGCAGGGTTCGATGATTCCATCAAATACAAACGACACATCATCAAAGGGGGTTAAGGAGAGGGGTTTTAAAATCCTTAACACCCTAAAACGTGTTCGTAATTACATTTTGTTTCTCATACTTTTTTGCAGCGAAAAAAGTATGCACCCGCCCGACTGAACGTCGTTCGGGCGGGATAACGCCTTCGATTGGCAAAGGTGATTAACACCTCCGGCGTTACCGCTGATAATGTCGCGGCGCATTACGTCTGCGCCTGATGCTCCATTACAGCTATCACTGTAGCCAATCGTTTTATTATTTTTTGAATCAAACATTTTCAATAATTAATTGTTTTGCTCAGATTTTCCAGCCAACGCACGTTCATTTATACTAATTGTTCCATTACAGTTATTAAACTGCTAATCGTGTATCTATAAATTGAAATCAATTTTAAGTTAATTGCTTTTTATTCTAAAATGTCCCCCCTTTCCTTCGGAGAGGGGGTTAGGGGGAGAGGTTTTAAATTGCTCCTAACCCCAAAGCTTTCTCGCAATGACAATATATGAATAAATTCATTATTTAATTGTCTAATTATCAACCATCTAATTATCTAATCATCAAATCTACTAATCATCTAATTAATTTTGCTCATTTCACTCAAAATAACTACATTTACTCTCTTATTTTTTAGATAGTTACGGATGAACTCAGTAATAAAAAGAACGCTAATTCTGTTTACTTCAATTATGTTTTTTTGTTATTGTACAAGTCGAAAAAATCTTACTTATTTTCAAGGTGATTTAATTGATAAACAACTGAATAAATACTATAGCCCAAAGTTGAAGCCAGATGATATTCTTTCAATAATAATCATGGGGCAGGATGAAATTTCAGTAAAACCTTTTAATTTATTAACCAACAATATTAATCAAGCGGCTGGCGGATACAATACTGGAAATGCAACACCACCTGGTTATTTAATAGACAATGAAGGATTTGTTGAAATGCCTGTAATTGGTAAAATAAAACTTGGAGGTTTATCTCGTGAAGAAGCTATTAATCATATAAAAGAAAAACTAACCTCTTATTTAAAAAACCCTACTATTATATTGAGAATCTTAAATTATAAAGTTACTGTTCTAGGTGAAGTTAAAAACCCTGGAACTTTCACAATACCTAATGAAAGAATTACTCTTCTCGAAGCCATTGGAATTGCTGGAGATTTACAAATAACAGGTTTAAGAAAAAACGTTATCGTTATTCGAGAAGAAGATGGTGTTAGAACAGAAACTAGTGTTGATTTAACAAAGAAAGACTTGTTTTATTCACCAGTTTATTATTTGCAACAAAATGATGTCGTATATATTGAGCCAAATAGAGCCAAACGTAATTCCTCATTGGTAAATGCAACGAATGTTGGGCTAACTATTTCAATTATCTCCTTATTGGTTACTTTAGCGGTTTTATTTACAAAATAATGGAAATCGAATCTCAAAACATTGCTCAAGGAGAAATTAGTGAAAATAACATTAAAGACATGTTATTCTCATACTTATTTCGATGGAAATGGTTTGTGTTAAGTACAATATTGTCTATTGGTTTAGGTTTTGCATTTGTACGTTATCAAGTTAAACAATATGAAGTAAATGCTACTATACTCATTAAGGATGATAAAAAAGGTGGAGTTAGTGATGAATTATCCGCATTTGAAGACCTAGGTATTTTAAAATCGAACAAAAACATTGATAATGAAATTGAGATGTTAAAGTCACGAACCTTAATGACACGTGTGGTTGAAGAATTAAAACTAAACATTTCATATTACTCTTATGGCCGACCAATTGAGCACGAACGCTACCATGACACACCCATCGAGCTTAAATATGCCATTACAGATTCCGCGCAATTTGCTTCCGGTAATTGGATATTAATCCCCACAGACGAAAACGGATTTGAATTAAAAGACGGTATTACAGATGAAAGTTTTGGTAAACATAATTTTGGTGAATACATTAATACTTCTTTTGGCAATATTCAATTCAATACAACTAATCATTTTACAGATACTTATAAAAACAAACCATTCCGTGTTACTATCTCATCCATTGAAAGCATTGTCAATAAATACCTAGGACGGGTTCAGGTTAACCCGGTTAACAAAACATCGAATGCTATTGTAATTACATTGCGGGATGCTGTTGCAAAAAAAGCAGCAGACGTTGTCGATAATTTAATCAAGCAACATAATTTAGATGCTGTTGCAGATAAAAATGAAGTAAGCCAAAACACCGCTGAATTCATTAATGAAAGAATAAAATACATCACCGGTGAATTATCTGACGTAGAAACAGAAGCAGAAACTTATAAAAGCAAATACAAATTAACGGATGTAGAATCTGAGGCTAAAATGTTTCTGCAAACAGGAAGCACTAGCGAACTCAGTTTATTGGAAGCTAATACACAGGTTAGAATTGCAGAATTTGTAAACGACTATATTCAAAAACATGATCTACCGGGTGATTTAATACCTGCCAATTTAGGTTTAAGTGATGGAGCATTGAATACACAGATTGGAGAATACAACAAGCTGGTACTTGAACGTAACCGCATCATTAAAACTTCAGGCGAAAAAAATCCGGTAGTACAAAACCTAGACAATCAAATTTCAGGGACGAGGGTCGCTATAAAAGAAAGCATGCAAAATGTATTGGAAACACTAAAAATTAAGGCTAAAGAAATTGAAAAGAAAGAAAATGAAATTAACTCAAAAATTGGAAATGTTCCTAAGTACGAGCGCGAATACAGAAACATACAAAGACAACAGCAAATTAAGGAATCTTTGTATTTGTATTTGCTGCAAAAGAGGGAAGAAACCAATATTGCATTAGCTGTTACAGTCGCCAATGCTAAAATTATTGATAAAGCCTATAGTAATGGTATCCCGGTTGCACCAAAAAAACAAATCATCTATTTGGCAGCCATTCTTATTGGATTAATCTTACCGGTTGTCGTTATCTATATACTAGAATTGTTTGACACAAAAGTCCACGGTAAAAAAGACACGGATAAAATTGGTTTGACGTATTTAGGTGATATTCCCGTAGCACAAACAGAAGAAAAAATTGTCATTGGCACTAATGAAAAATCCAATATTGCAGAAGCCTTCCGCTTACTAAGAAGCAATGTTGACTTTATAACCAACAAACATGCTGGAAATGGCAGAACCATATTTGTTACATCAACAATAGGCAAAGAAGGGAAATCTTTTATTGCCTTAAACTTAGCAGCCTCCTTTGCATTATCCGGTAAAAAAGTATTGTTAATCGGTTCAGATTTACGAGCTCCAAAAATATTGGTATATATGGAGGTAGAGGATAAAAAAGGCATTACCAATTTCTTAGCAGAAGATGATGTAACTCTTTCAGATCTGATCTTTAATTCTCAGAATATTAAAACATTAGACATATTACCTTCCGGGCCTATTCCTCCAAATCCTGCCGAATTATTAATGAACAAAAAAGTTCAGGAAATATTTGATTTTGCTAAAAACAACTACGACTATGTGGTTGTTGATACAGCTCCTGTAGGCCTGGTTGCAGATACTTTATTAATTTCAGAATACGCGGATGCAACCGTTTATGTGGTGCGAGCCGAATATTTGGACAAACGTATGCTAAACATAGCGGAATCCATGAAAAAGGAAAAGCGTTTACCTAATATGGCTGCCTTAATTAACGGCACCAATTACACCAAAGGTTACGGTTATGGCTACGGATATGGTTATGGCTACGGTTACGGTGGCTATGGCTACGGCAAAGGCTCCGATAAAATAGAACCACTCTGGAAACGCCTCCTTAAAGCATGGTAGGGAAATAGCTAATGAGATGATGAGATGATTAGCGAATAAATTAATGGGATAATTGATTATGAATAGGATTAAATTTAAAATAAACAGTTTTAAAAACAGATTATCTAATTATCAAATTTTCTAATCTGCTAATTATCTAATCAACCTCATGAAAATTATCTCCGTTGTAGGTGCACGCCCAATCCCGATAGCTATCGGGATCATGAAGATCGCTCCGTTTATCAGAGCTATAGAGGCATATAATTCATCAACTCATGTTTCGACTCCCTGCCTTGCCGGTTTACTTGCCGTAACATTGTGAAGGTATGCAGGCAGGCGCTCAGCATAACAAGGGAAGCAGATACTCAGGGCAACAGTAAAATTCAACACATATTAGTTCATATCCAAGAAATAGCACATTAGATATTTGGCGTTATTTGGAGATTTAGTAACTTTATTGTGGTGTCAAAGGCAACTAATGAAATAGCAACTCTTTCATCTCATCTATTTTGGGATGTTGATATGAAACAAATTGATTTTAAGAAACATAAAAAATTCATAATAGAACGTGTACTTATTTATGGTTTAATGTCTGATTGGAGATATATTGTTAACGTTTACGGACTCTCCCCTATCAAAGAAACAGCACTAAGAATAAAAAGTCTTGATCCTCGCACACTTTCTTATTTATCCATTTTATTTGACACTCCAAAAACTGCATTCGAATGTTACAAACGCAATCAGTTAACCCCGAATTACTGGAATTATTAAATAAAATCATGCAGGATAGCGCCTTCAATAAGTTTCTTCTTGTAGGCGGCACATCTCTGGCACTGCAAATCGGTCATCGCATTTCTGTCGATATTGACTTGTTTGGAGAGCAAGAATTAAATGAGCCTGAATTAAGTAGTATTATCAATAAGTTTGGTAAATCTACTTTGCTCAATAGCAGTCCTAATGTCCTTGTTTACGAAATTAACGGAATCAAACTTGATATTGTAAATTACCCTTATCCATGGTTAGGGCTCCCGCTAATTGAAGGGAATCTGCGACTGGCGCAATTTAGTGACATTGGTGCAATGAAATTGAATGCCATTGCCGGAAGGGGAAGTAAAAAAGATTTTATTGATTTGTTTTTTTTACTTAAAATTTTTACGCTTTCAGAATTGATGAAAGCATATCTTAAAAAATATTCAAATGGTTCAGAATTCTTGGTTTTGAAAAGTTTGTCTTACTTTGATGATGCAGACCAGGAACCTTCTCCAAAGATGATTGTTCCAATTACATGGAAAGAAATCAAGTCTAAATTAATCAATGAAATAAAAAAGTATCAATGAAAATTATTTCCGTAGTAGGTGCTCGCCCTAATTTCATGAAGATAGCACCATTCATTAGAGCTATAGAGGCACATAACGCTTCGGGACACTTCGACAAGTTACGGCACACTTCGACAAGCTCAGTGGCCGGCCCTGGGCAAATAGAACACATCTTAGTACACACCGGCCAACATTATGACGGCAGAATGTCTGATAACTTCTTCCATGATTTAGGTATTCCTGCCCCACAAATTAATTTAGAAATAGGTTCCGGAACACATGCAGAACAAGTTGGCCATACGATGATTGCTTTTGAAAAAGTGCTGAAAGAGCATAAACCGGACTGGGTTGTGGTAGTTGGAGATGTGAATGCTACCCTCGCCTGCTCTGTTACTGCAAAAAAAGAAGGTATTAAATGTTGTCATATTGAAGCAGGATTACGTAGCAGTGACATGAATATGCCGGAAGAGATTAATCGTTTGGTTACCGACCGTTTATCTGATTTACTACTTACACCTGATGTGATTTCAAATGAAAATTTAAAAAAAGAAGGCGTGCCTGATAATAAAATCAAATTTGTTGGCAATGTAATGATTGACACTTTGGAATATAACAGAGATAAGGCGTCAGGCTTAGATTATAATTTGATTCTAAAAGAAAATTGTTTGGATGATAATCAAAATAAATTGAATGACTTTAAATCAATTGACAAATACGGTTTAATCACGATGCATCGTCCTTCTAATGTAGATGATAAAACTATTTTCTCTTATTTGATAAAGTGGTTAACAACAACGGCATCAAAAGAAATGCCTTTAATTTGGCCAATTCATCCTAGAACAATTAAACAAGCAAAGGAGTTTGGCTTGTATAATGAATTATTGAATTGCAAAAACATTCTCCTCCTCCATCCTATTGGTTATTTGGAAATGCTGAAGCTTAACATGAATGCAAAATTAATGTTGACAGACAGTGGTGGTTTACAGGAAGAATGCTGTGTTTTAGGCACACCCTTCCTTACTTTGAGATGGAATACCGAAAGACCGGTTACTTTAATCGAGCATGGTGGCGCCGGTTATTTGGTTGGCAACAATATTGAATTAATCCAAAAAGAGTTTAATAAAATCCTCTCTGAAAAACGAACGCCCAAACGTCCTGAACTTTGGGATGGGCATGCTGCAGAGCGTTGTTTAAATGCTATTCTGGATTATTCAAATTAATAACTTTGCTTTTTTTCTTGACGTCATTTTTTCTGTTATCATTCTATGCAATTAAAGTACCTTCCCTACGGGGAAGGAGGGGATGGGGCTTTATACCTGCAAGAGAGAAATATTTTTTTATTAGTAATCATTTTATCTTTCAATATTACTTTTTTCTTGATAAAAAAGTAACCAAAACCTGCCGGCAGGCAGGCAGGAATCAAGAAAATCTGTACCGATAGCTATCGGTACCCCGCACAAGCTACACGCCGACGCAGATTTTCCGGCCAACGCTCGTTCAATAAAATAAATTGTGGAATGAAATTCCCCTCTCCTTTTTGGGAGGGGTTAGGAGTGGGGCTTAACACTCCATTAAAGCTATCAAGTAGCCAATCGTTTTTAAAATAACATTCCGCATTAGCATCCCTGCCTACCGGTTTACATACCGTAACATTGTGAAGCTATGCAGGCAGAAATCAAACTGCTAATCGCGTATTTATAAATTGAAATCAACTTTATTTTATTGCTTTTTATTCTAAAATGTCCCCCCTTTCCTTCGGAGAGGGGGTTAGGGGGA
>JBFWYJ010000130.1:0-8231 GCA_050186555.1 Bacteroidia bacterium | reverse complement strand
CCTCTTTCATACGCACTTTTCGGTAAATCACCATCTACGTGAGCATATAATATATTTTCAGCACGCGTTAAAGGGCGACCTAGCATTTTACGCGCTGCTTCTACACGAGCAGGCATATTTGCGTAAACCTGCTTAATCCTTTCAATGTCAAAAGCCATAATAAATAGAATTAATTTTTGGAGCCCCTAAGTTAATCAATCTTAAGGTATTAGTCAATTAAATTAAATGAATTGTTGAAAGAAAAAGCGTTTTATTAGAGATATTCCTTCAACCAGTCTATTGCCTCATCTTTGTTGTTAAATACTCTGTATGGGCTTTTAGGCTTATTGAACTTAATGAAAAAGTTGGCAATCAAGGCCTGAGCAATGTTCCTTACAACTACAGCGGTCGCTTTGAAAGGAGATATATCTTCTATTTTAATAGCGTTATCTCGGGCTTCTTTAGTAATTGTAACTCCTAATCCACCTTCAATGAGAAATGGAACCTTTTTGCCTTCTGTTAATTCATTGAAAACATCCAGCATGAGCATTTGTAATGGCACATCTAGTTCTACACCTTCTTTATAGTCACAATAAACAATACCATCACTTTTTAGTATTATTATTGCCTCAGGAATACTCATATCCTTGACAATAGTAGCTTCTTCAGGAATCATGTCTGCAGTACCCCAACGTTATAAGATTTTGTAATAGGAGAGTGGTTAGCCATTTCAATTCCCATACTAATAACTTTTCTGGTTTCTAGAGGGTCAATTATCGCATCCAACCAAATTCGAGACGCAGCATAATAAGGAGTGGTTTGCTTATCATAGCGGTCTTTGATTTTATTAAATAATTCTGCTTCGCGCTCAGGGGTAATTTCTTCGCCCTTCGCCTTTAAAGATGAAATTTCAATTTGCACTAATGTTTTGGCTGCCTGAGCGCCACCCATTACCGCCACTTGTGCAGTTGGCCATCCAACTATTAATCGCGGGTCATATGCCTTGCCGCACATTGCATAATTTGCAGCCCCATAACTATTACCAACTATTATCGTAAATTTTGGTACAACAGAATTACTCATGGCATTTACCAATTTTGCACCATCTTTAATTATGCCTCCATGTTCACTTCTTGAACCAACCATAAAGCCAGTTGCATCTTGAAGGAATACCAATGGAATTTTCTTTTGGTTGCAATTCATGATGAATCGAGCTGCCTTATCAGCGCTGTCGCTATAAATAACACCACCAAATTGCATTTCATTGCCTCGTGGTGTTTTCGCTTTTACAACTTTTCTTTGATTCGCTACAACGCCAACTGCCCAACCATCAATTCTCGCATATGCGCAAATAATAGATTGTCCGTAAAGTTCTTTATACTCTTCGAAACTGTTGTCATCAACCAAACGATCAATTATTTCACGCATATCATACTGTTTATCCCTAGAATCCGGAATAATACCATATATTTCTTTCTCAGGTTTTTTAGGTCCTTTGGATTCGATTCTACTAAAGCCGGCTTTTTCATAATCACCAACTTTATCCATAATATTTCTAATGCGGGTTAAACAATCGGCATCATCCTTGCATTTATAATCTGTTACACCGCTGATTTCACAGTGAGTTGTAGCACCACCCAAAGTTTCATTATCTATGCTTTCTCCAATTGCTGCTTTGACTAAATAACTTCCTGCCAAGAAAATTGACCCGGTTTTGTCAACAATCATAGCTTCATCACTCATTATTGGAAGATAAGCTCCTCCGGCAACACAACTTCCCATAACCGCAGCAATTTGAAGAATACCCATGCTACTCATCACAGCATTGTTTCTAAATATTCTGCCAAAATGTTCCTTATCAGGAAAAATTTCATCCTGCATTGGTAAATAAACACCTGCGCTATCTACTAAATAAATGATAGGCAATCTGTTTTCCATCGCTATTTCTTGCGCTCTTAAATTCTTTTTTCCTGTTATAGGAAACCAGGCGCCTGCTTTAACGGTGGCGTCATTTGCAACAACAATGCATTGCTTGCCGCTAACATATCCTATCATCACAACAACACCACCTGCGGGACAACCGCCATGTTCTTCGTATTGTTCGTAGCCTGCAAAGGCTCCTATTTCAATTCTTGGTGAATTTTTATCTAATAAGAAATCTATTCTCTCTCTGGCAGTCATTTTGCCCTGTTCGTGCAATTTTTCAATTCTTTTCTTGCCTCCTCCTTCATAAATTTTCGCCAGTCGCTGCTCCATCTGTGAGATAAGTAATCTCATCACGTCGTCATTTTTATTGAACTCTAAATCCATAAAAGTATCTGTTACTCGGGTAAATATACGATTCATATTCTTTAAAAAAAACTGAAATTAGAACTTGCTTTCTTATGTAGAATGAACAAAATATGTACCTTTGATTATGAGAAAAATTCTAGGCGGAACAGGTGTTGCAATTGTAACACCATTCACTTCAAAAGGGGCTGTTGATGTACCGGCGCTAACTAAGCTAGTTAAACATTTACACAAAGGTAACATTGAGTATATCGTTATTTTAGGAACGACAGGTGAGTCTGCTACGCTTAGTAAGGAAGAGAAATTACTGGTTGTTAACACCGTTAAAAAAGCTAACAACAAGAAATTACCTTTAGTACTTGGGGTTGGTGGAAATAATACGGCAGAAGTTGTAAAGAATTTAAAAGAAACGGATTTTAAAGGAATTAGCGCAGTATTATCAGTGGCGCCATATTACAATAAACCGAACCAGGAAGGTTATTATCAGCACTATAAGGCAGTTGCCAAGGCAAGCCCTTTGCCAGTAATTCTTTATAACGTACCCGGTAGAACCGGAAGCAACGTTTCATGGGAAACTCAAATCAGAATTGCGAAAGATTTCAAAAACATCGTTGCTACAAAAGAAGCTAGTGGTAACATGGAACAAATAATGAAAATCATCAAGTATAAACCAAAAGATTTTATGGTAATTAGTGGCGATGATAATTTAACTTTACCAATTATTGCCTGTGGGGGAGACGGCGTTATTTCAGTTGTTGCCAATGCTTTTCCGAAAGATTACAGCGAAATGGTTCGTCAGGCTTTAAAAGGCAAATTTGATAAAGCGAGAATACTTCATTATAAATTAATTGACATTACCGATCAACTTTTTGCCGATGGAAATCCCGGAGGTGTGAAACATGCGTTGAGTTTGATGAAAATTACAGGACCATCTGTTAGACTACCATTAACAGTGCCAAAGGATGAAGTAAAGAAAAAGTTGCAAAAATTAATTTCAGCATACTAATGGCAAAAACGAAAATTTTAACCAGTAAGGAAATAGACCAAAAGCTTAACAGAATGGCTTTTCAGGTTTATGAGAATTTCTTTAGCGAGAAACAATTATTGATAGTCGGAATTGACGGAAATGGTTATAAAGTCGCTAAAGAAATTTATGCCAGACTGAATAAAATTTCGGATTTAAAATTAACTTTAGGTAAGCTGACAATAAATAAAAATGAACCTTGGGACAATCAAATCAAGTCGGACTTTACAAAATCTGACTTTGAGAATAAGAACGTTTTGGTTGTAGATGACGTATTGAATAGTGGAAAAACTTTAGTATACGCTATTCGTTCTTTTTTAGATTGTCCTGTAAAAAGGTTAAATACATTGATTCTGGTTGATAGACAACACACGCGTTTTCCTGTTAAAGCAGACTTCGTAGGCTTGTCGTTAAATACTACTCTTCAAGAACACATTGAAGCAGATTTTAGCAAAAAAGGCAGTGAAGCTGTTTATTTAAAATAATGGCAGTAAAAAGAACAGAAAGTGAAATTAAACTTCAATCGCTTTTAGAAGTAACAAAAGCAATTAATAGTAACTATTCTGTTTCTGAATTACTTGATTTATACCGAGAGATTTTACAAGAAAGACTTGGAGTTGGACGATTGGTTTTATTCAGAAAGGAGGAGGACTGGAAATGTTTGCTGACTTATGGTTTAAAGGATGCAAACATCATTCCTGAGTTCGAGGAAGAGCTGCTAAATCTCACAGATATCGAATCTATCACCTTTGTTAACAGTAAACTGAGTAAACAATTTGAAATTGTAATTCCTGTTTATCACAAACAAACGCCTTTAGCTTACGTGTTACTTGGTGATGTAGATCCAAATAAAATTGAGCTGAGTAAATCTGTAAAACATTTACCCTTCGTTCAAACGTTAACCAATATAATTGTTGTTGCAATTGAGAATAAAAAACTATTTAAAGAGAATGTTGTAAAAGCACAATTAAATAAAGAACTGGAATTGGCGCAAAATATGCAACAGATGCTGTTTCCTTCAGAGTTGCCTAACACGGATTCATTTAAAGTAAATGCTTACTACGAGCCACATCAGCAAGTGGGCGGAGATTATTTTGATTTTATCAAACTTAACAATCATGAGTTTATTTTTTGCATTGCAGATGTTAGTGGTAAGGGAATTCCGGCAGCAATTTTAATGAGCAATCTTCAAGCCACATTACAAAGTTTAATCAATTATACTCATAATTTAAAAGACATTATTCTGGAGTTAAACAAACGTGTAATTACAAATACTAATTATGAAAAGTTTGTTTCATTTTTTCTTGGAAAAATAAATACGAAAAGCCAGCAACTTACTTATATAAATGCAGGGCATAATCCACCTTTGTTTTTTACAGAAGGAAAAGTAAGAAGATTGGTTGAGGGAACAACGCTTCTAGGAATTCAAGAAAATTTGCGCGACGTAGAAGTGGAAATATTTAATTATGCAGCTGACTTTGTCTTATTATGTTATACTGACGGATTAACTGATACAATTAATTCCAGTAAAGCATCATTTTCCCTTTCGGAAATTGAAAGCATCGTTCAAGCAAATATTAATGAAGCTCCTGAGAAAATAAATAAAGAAATAATTTCAAAAGCGAATGAATTTCGTGGTGAAATACCTTTTACGGACGATATCGCGATGCTAACTATAAAAGTCAGCGATTTGATGTTTTAGTTTCTTCTGAATCTTTCTTTAGATGGAATAAGTCTATACAAACCATTATAGAAAGAAAACTCCAAAACGGTAAAGATAATTTATCAGTATCTAGGAAATTATTCATCACACCATGAATAAAATATGTTACCAGTCCCAGAAAAACGCCTGTTGCTACCAGTTTTGTATCTCTATCTTCAATTTCTTTAAATAAACGATATCCAAAATTGAATGTATAAAGCACAATGCACAGCACAATTATTAAACCCGGAAGTCCTTCTTCGGCCAACGGACCCAAGTATTCACTATGGGCATTACCGTTAGTTCCGAAATTGGTGCTAATTACTGTTGTTTGACTGCTAAGTTGGTAAGGTGCGTACATGAACATATATGTGCCGGGTCCCCAACCAAAAACCGGTTTGTCTTGCCACATTCTTATTGCACAACTCCATCTGTTTAGTCTCTCTAAATTGGATGCATCGGTAGAGATATTAGAAACGGATTCGATATTGTTTAAGAAGCCCTCCTCAGCATCTGTATTGTTTCTGCCTAATGCGATTAGTATTTCGTCTTGGAAAGAAAAGAATAAGATAATTGTACCAAAAACAATAACAAACAGCGTTTTAAAATTAAAACGCAAACGCATAGTTACATAAACCAGAATGGCTACAACCAGACCAACCCAGGCTGCACGGGCGTAAGATAAAATGATAGCTACGATAAAAAGTAGTAACAATCCAACATACATCAGCTTGTTAAATGAATTGATAGAACGCATAAATAAAAATGACACCACAACAGGAATGAACATGGCTAAAGCAGCTCCGTATGCCGTGTGATCGTTGTAAAATGGCGACATAACCCAATCTGCTGATTTATGGTCAAAACCATATCTTGAATGCATAAAAATCGTGTATAAACAAACGATTGCAAGGGAAATCATATAAGAACTTAAAAACGGAACGAAATTTTTCTTGTTTTTAAATAAGTAATTAGCCAAAAAATAAGCGCTAAATAAGAACCAAAGACGAGCCACAAGAAATTTAATCGAAATCAAAATATCCTCACTGGCTAATGTGGTAATAACCAGCCATATCAATTGGATGTATATTAATACGGTAAGAGGGTGCCTGTTAATTCTGTAATCATACTTATTAGTGAACAGCTTATGAAAGAAATAAATTAACATTAATCCCGCCATAAGCGGTTCTGCCGGTATACTTAAATTTACAGGACCATAATAGCCAAGTTCTTTAAGTGAAACAGATAATGGAGTGATGAACGCTAACAATAAAAGAAGCTTTTCTAAATGATAAATAGCATAATAACCAATAATTAAAACGAATGGAATCGCGTTGTACTCATAAAAATAATCTCTTTTATAGCCAAGAACATATAAGTTGCCTATTACAAACAGAGCTAATACAAGGTATATGGCGTTTATTTTACTGAGCAGTTTTTGCACGTCTCAATCTTATGCGATAGCGAATTAAAATAACTACGATTGATAGAATGAATGATGAAGCCGCAGCCGTAATAGCAAATAAGGAACGAACCGGGTAACAACGTTTATCTGCAACAGTTGGATGAGATACTATTGAAAAAAAAGTTAAATCTCCGTTATAGTCCATGTAAAACTTATCTCGCTTATAAACAATGCGGCCATAAGATTTAGCCAGACCTTTCATTTTCTCAATGTATTCTTTGTCTTTTACTTTTTTAGCTAATTTAGATTTCTTCTTGCCTTTTTTTGGAACATTGGAAATGACAGCTTCATCATCATTGATTTCAATATTTGACTTTTTTACAACCTCGTTTAAAGAGTCCATAGCTCGATTTTGCATACTCAAGGTGTTACCAATATTAGTGATGTATTGATATAGAATGTAACGTTTATTATTCTTTACCAAATCGTTTGTTAAAGCTAAAATACCACCATTAAGCTCTTGTGCTTTGTATGGATTTTCATCCTTAACTGTAATTTCAATGGATTCGTATAGAGTAGGGCTAATACTGATATTTTCCTTGTACATATAGTCAAATAAGGCTTTGCCATACTTTTCTTTGGTTGTGTCTACACCGTAATATTCATAAAGCTTGTATTTCTCTGCTAGGGATTGTTTAATATCATTGCTATTGAAGTATTGTAATAATTGCTCAGTAGAAGATTCATCCGAAGTAGGGAAGATATTAACCGGATAAACTATTGAAGTAGATTTATATTTTGGTTTTATTAAAAAGGTAGCGGCAACTGTTATAACAGAAACCAAAAACACAACTCCTAGTACTTGAAACTTGTATTTCCAAATCTCTGAAAACATATCTTCGTTATTCTCAAATTCTTTCATAAATAATGGTTTATGAAGGGTTATTAAAATTTTTACTTAAGTTCTCTTTTATTATTAATACTGCAAAGGTTAAAGCAAAAGTGGAAACAAGCGTGATTAATACTATTAACGATCTAAATGGCCTTGCTTTGTATTCGTCAGGGATGCCCTTCTCTAGCACAAATACGAAAGGCATATACTTGTTTTTATTAATAAGTGCTTCATCATACTTAGCTTTAATAATCGGAAACTTAAAGCGGTATTTGCGTAGATTTTCAGAAATATGCAGATAAGCACCACCATATTTTTTTAAGGTGTTTAATTTTTCTTCTAATGCATTAATACCTTTTGTATTACCTTTTTCTAATGCTTTTGCATAACTTTTAGTATATGCTTCAACATCATTTTTATAATCTAATACGCCGAGGGATCTGAGAACTTGCAAACTATCTTCCAGTTCATTCATCCTGCTAATCGTATTGTCATACTCTTCTTTCACAATCTCAAATGCTTTGTCAGCCATTATTTGCGTCATTTCTCGTCGAACAGAATCACAAACACTTACTATTCCATTGCATAATTCGGCAGCACCATTAGCCGTATAATCATAAGCAATTACTTTTATTGAATTAAAATCTGTTCGTTTGATTTTAACCATATCATCCCATTTTTGGCGTAAATGATAAGCCGCAAATTTATCCTTCTCAATTTTCCATCTCTCCCATAAATTGAATTGGTCTGCTACTTTCATTTTAATGGTTTCTGAAGTAAGAACCTGAATTACCTTTTCAGCGTCATCTTCATCTCCAATTAACATGTAGTCTTCCTGATTGCCAATATTCTGTTCTATGAGCAGTTTAGAAATTGAAAATTGTCTGATTGGAAAGACAATAGAAGTTGATCTGTACTGAGGCGCCATAATAAAACTAGC
>JBFWYJ010000129.1:0-8306 GCA_050186555.1 Bacteroidia bacterium | reverse complement strand
AAACAAATTCCCCTGAAATAAAAACTTATGGTGTTTGATGCGTACTCTAGCTTGACTTTGTCCGGTAAGATTGTATCCACATCGCCAAGTTTCATGTTGTAAATTATTTGCTTGGCTTCAATCTTGTTTGATTTGAATTGATTTGGTAAATACTTTATCAAGCCGCTAACTGTACCAAAATAAACTGTACCGTCTGTATCTTCAAAAATTCCATTGGTATTACATTCAACGCCTATAAACCCATCATCTTTTGTATAAGAAATTATTGAGATTTCTCCATTTTTTCTGTACTTCTGCAAATCCAATTCAGACACACCAATATTTGTTCCTAACCATAACTTTTGTTTGTTTTTGGCAAATCCTATTGAATAAATAATATCCGATAATAAACCAAACTGGCTGTTTATGAGTCTTGTTTGGAAGGTGTTAATATCAACAATTAACAATCCGTTTAGAGAGGCAACATAGACGTTTTTATCATCTGCCCTGGCAGAAACAATGTCATTATCCTCATACTTTATTCGTGAAAGAATATTCTCAATTTTACCATCTGCATACAAGTATAAACCGGACTTATAAGCAGATATCCATATTCTACCGTATTTGTCTTCAAAAATATCTGTTATTGATGTGTTTTCATCATAAAACGGTAGCGGTAAAAATGATGTATCCGCCTTTGTATCAAAATTAACAAGCCCTAATCCATTGTAACCACCTATCCACAAACGGTTTTTAGAATCGCAATAAATCTTATATATAGGTGCTTTTACCTGTTTGGAAATAGTTATTTTTTCTAAGCGACCATTTTTTAACTGTAAAACCGAATTGCCCGATTCCAAGTACACGTTATTGTTCTTATCAACTGCTCCAGATCGACAAACGTTATTTATAATTCCTTTATCATGACCAAATCTTTCGAAGTAACCTTCTGAATACTTGAATACACCACGATTCTCACTACACAGATACAAGGCGTTATTTGCCTTAAAAATTTCAAATATAAAGGCATTGCCCGGACCATTCAGTTTATCGAAAGAAGAAAAAGCTTCGTCACGAAAACGATAAATGCCACTATGTGTTCCTATCCAAATATTACCTTCAAAATCTTCAATCAAACAACGAATAATATTGGCATTATTCTCCATTCCAATATTAAAAAACTTCAATTCATTATTTTTCAACTTCATTAAACCGCTTGGCGTACCAATCCAAATACTCGAATCACTTCCAGAAAGCAAACAATTAATATTATTGTCAATTAAACCGTTAGAAATTTTGAATGTATAATGATTACTGTTTTTAACGTCTAAGATTGTCAATCCATTGCCGGTACCAATAACAAGATTTGATTTCGATTTATCGAAACATAATGCATTAATATGTTTAGATTCTAATTTGTCATTTATTTCATGTGCAATAACATTACCCTTATCTATTACTTTTAATCCGAAATTACCTCCAAAATATATTTTACTATCACGACTTACTATAGCTCTTACATCCAAATCCCTTGTACCGTCAATAAATCTTATTGCATGTGGGGTTAAAACATATAATCCTCTTTCTGTTCCTATCAACAATTCATTATCTGACTCTTTGTAAATGGTATTAATAGCAACATCCTTAAGAACATTGAGAAAGTCCCGTTCCAGAACAAGGTTTCTCTCAAGAATACTAATCCCTTTTAAACTGCCTACTACAAGCGTGCCATTGTCAAACTCTGAAATGCAATTAACATTATTATCAGACAGGCCGTCACTTGTAGTAATGTTAGAAAATTGTTTACCGTCAAATTTGCTAATTCCACCATATCCTCCGGTACACAAAAAACCATCCTGTGACTGAAACATGGCATATACCTGAACAAATGGCAAACCATTGTCAGAATTGTAATTTTTAAAATAGTACTGCTGAGAAACGCCAAATAAAGAGTATAGAAGAAAAACTATAAGGTAACGACTATTTGAGTTCAGTAGCATATACAAGACCTAATTTACTTTTTATTTTTTAATAGCTGAACTTTCATTAATAACTGGTTCTTAATTATTTGCAACTGCAAGATTTTCAAACAATTCTTAACAAATTTGTTGATTTTAAGCCCCGTATTAATCCTTAAAATTGTGTACATTTATTGGCTTAAAAGTTACAATCATGTTCGATATATTAAAGAAGATTTTCGGTACCAAAAGTGAGAAAGATATAAAAGCCCTTCGTTCTAAAGTTGATGAAATCAATGAAAAGTTTTCTGCCCTTGCAAAAGTTTCTGATGATGAATTAAGAAACCTTTCAACTAAACTTAAAAATCAGCTGTCTGATGCTGTAAAAAGCGAACAGGACGAGATTAAAATTATCAAAGCCAAAATTGATAACAATCCGGATATTGACGTAAACGAAAAGGAAGAGCTTTATAAAGAGATTGACGAGATTGAAAAAAATATAACCGCTAAACTGGAAGACGAACTTAACGAAATACTGCCTGATGCTTTTGCCCTTCTAAAGGAAACTGCAAGAAGACTGAAAGACAATAAAGCATTAAAAGTAAAAGCTTCTGATTGGGATAAAGAACTTTCTTCAAAATTACCTCATATAAAAATTGAAGGCGATCAGGCTATTTGGGAAAACACCTGGGAAGCCGCAGGAACTCCTATTACCTGGGACATGGTGCATTACGATGTGCAGTTAATTGGAGGCATGGTTCTTCACCAAGGAAAGATTTCTGAAATGGCAACGGGTGAGGGTAAAACATTGGTTTCAACTTTACCTGTTTTCTTAAATGCTTTAACAAGAAGAGGTGTTCATGTAGTAACGGTTAATAATTATTTAGCTCGACGTGATGCCGAGTGGAATGCGCCATTGTTTCAGTTTCATGGCCTAAGCGTAGATTGTATTGATTTACACGAACCGCATTCTGAAGAAAGACAAAAAGCTTATAACTGCGATATCACCTATGGAACCAATAACGAATTTGGTTTCGATTACCTGCGTGATAACATGAGTCGCGATACCGACGAGTTAGTACAACGTAAACACAACTTTGCCATTGTTGATGAGGTTGATTCCGTGTTAATTGACGATGCCAGAACACCTTTGATTATTAGCGGGCCAACGCCTCAAGGTGACCGTCATGAGTTCAATGAATACAAGCCAAGAATTGAAAAATTGGTTTCCATACAAAAGCAAGCCATTAATCAATTCTTAAATGAAGCGAAAAAACTAATGGCGGAAGGCAAAGAAAAAGAAGCCGGCATTCCATTGTTAAGAGCTTTCAGAGGTTTACCAAAGAATAATGCATTAATTAAATTTTTAAGTGAACCGGGCGTTGCTCAATTAAAACAGAAGACAGAAAACTTTTACATGCAAGACCAGAACAAAGAAATGCATAAGATAGATGCTGAGTTGTATTTTGTAATTGAAGAAAAAAATAACCACGTTGAGTTAACTGAAAAGGGAATTGATTTCATTACAGGCAATACTGAAGACCCTCGTTTCTTCGTGATTCCAAATGTTGGGGAAGAAATTGCAGACATTGAGAAAAATATATCAGACGCAAAAGAAAAAACTGCGGCTAAAGAAGCCGTAATGCGTGATTTTAGCGTAAAATCTGAAAGAATTCATACAGTAAATCAATTATTGAAAGCTTATACCGTGTTCGAAAAAGATGTTGAATACGTAATTGATAATGGCCAGGTAAAAATTGTTGACGAGCAAACCGGTCGTATTATGGAAGGCCGTCGTTATAGCGATGGATTACACCAGGCAATTGAAGCGAAAGAAAATGTGAAGATTGAAGCGGCAACTCAAACCTACGCTACTATTACACTTCAGAATTATTTCAGAATGTATAACAAGTTGGCAGGTATGACAGGTACTGCAACTACTGAAGCTCAAGAATTTTGGGATATCTATAAATTAGATGTGGTTGAAATTCCAACTAACAGACCTATTTCCAGAAAAGATGAGCAAGATTTGGTTTACAAGACCAAGCGTGAAAAATACAATGCCGTAATTGATGAAGTGGTAAAATTAGTAGCAGAAGGCCGACCGGTACTGGTTGGTACAACGTCGGTTGAAATTTCTGAACTATTAAGCAGAACGTTAAAATTACGTGGTATCAAGCACAACGTATTGAATGCAAAATTACACGCGAAGGAAGCCGACATTGTTGCCGAAGCCGGAAAAGCAGGAACGGTAACGATTGCCACCAACATGGCCGGTCGTGGTACCGATATCAAATTAGGTCCCGGCGTTAAAGAGGCAGGCGGTTTAGCAATTATTGGTACTGAAAGACATGAAAGCCGCCGTGTAGACAGACAGTTAAGAGGTCGTGCCGGACGTCAGGGAGATCCGGGCTCTTCTCAGTTCTTTGTTTCGCTGGAAGATAACTTAATGCGTTTGTTTGGAAGTGAGCGTATTGCTTCTTTGATGGACAGAATGGGATTGAAAGAGGGAGAAGTTATTCAGCACAGCATGATTACCAAATCAATTGAAAGAGCTCAACGCAGAGTTGAAGAAAACAACTTTGGTGTTCGTAAGCGTTTGATTGAATATGATGATGTAATGAATGCACAGCGTGATGTTATTTACAAACGCAGAAGAAATGCATTGTACGGAGACAGAATAAGCATCGATATTGCCAACATGATGTATGAAATTTTGGAAAGCATCGTTGGTGATTACAAAGAGATTGGCGATTATGAAGAGTTTAACCTGGAATTTATAAGAAATTTCGGAATAGAATCAGGATTAGATGATTCATCATTTAATAACAAGAAACATGATGCACTTGTTGAGGAATTGGGTTCGAAATTAGAGAAGTATTACAAGGAAAAAACCAAGACAATAGGCTTGCAAGTATTACCCGTAATTAAGGATGTCTATTCAAACCCTAATAATACTTTTGAAAACATTGTTATTCCTTTTACTGACGGTTTAAGAAATGTACAGATAGTTTCTAATATCAAGAAGGCTCTAGACACGGAAGGCAGAGATGTGATTTTAAGTTTTGAAAAGTCTGTAGTTCTAGGCATGATTGATGATTCATGGAAAGAACATTTACGTGAATTGGATGATTTAAAGCAAGCCGTTCAGAACGCTTCATTGGAACAAAAAGACCCATTGGTTATTTATAAGTTAGAATCATTTAACCTGTTTAAGGAAATGATTATTAAAACCAATAAGGATATTATTTCTTTCTTAATGAAAGGTGGTCTGCCTGTACAAAATGAAGAAGGCATTAAACAACAGGCAAGATTTACTCAAGAGCAGCCACAACAAAAGAAGGAAAAACTGGTAGAAACCAGAGACGAGTCTGCACTGGAAGAAATGGGAGAATCCAAACCGAAACAACAACCAATAAGAGTTGAGCACAAAGTTGGCAGAAACGATCCTTGTCCTTGCGGAAGCGGCAAAAAGTACAAACAATGCCACGGAAAGGGAGAATAATTTTGTAGTTATGTATAAATCCTTAAAGAAAACCGTAATAGGGATTTTTATTTTAATTACCGGCACTGTTTATTCTCAAACAGATTCAGCAGATTCAAAATTTTGGCTAACATTTAAAGGAGGTTGGAATAACCGATTTTTAATTTATGGACTAGATGCCGAATACACCTACAGAGACGTTAGAGGCTATCAAACAGAAACATTTTCCTTCGAAGAATCCTATTTAAGTAAGAAAGGGCCAATGATTGGGATTGGTGTTAATTTTGGTGCAACAACCCAATTTGAGTTTTCAGCAAATTACATGTACAATAAAGTACCTTTTAGTTATAATTCACACGCCTTTCCGTGGAGAAGTTTACATGCATCAACTAATTTACCCCTACCTTTTATAAGAGAAATAACGCTTGTTAATGGGTATTTTGAAGAAAGTACTTTTTCGGGAGAATTTAATATAAAATTTAAAAGCTTTACCAATTTCTATATCTTAACAGGTGCTTCCTTTGTAGCGAGTATGCCAAAAGTTATTGCTAAAGAACATAAAATAGAATACTACGAAATTATCCCCGCAAAGATTACGGATACTTATAATTACCACGGCTATAGCGTTCCTTATTATCCGGATTCAATCACTACTTATTTATATTCAGAAGAGAAACAGAGCTACTGGAAGGAGCCAAATATTGGTGAGCAATACGCCAGAATTATTTTTCAATTTGGCGGAGAGTTTTTCATTCCTTTAGAAACCAAATCCAAGTTATCAATATCTCTAAAAACCGGACTGTTTAGAGATATTAGTACCAATAATTCTTATTCTGAAAAAAAGTATCAACTTAGGTCAATGTTTCAAGCATTTTTATCCTATTACTTATAATTCATTCACCCCGAAATTTAATTGTAAAAAAACACCTTGATTTTGAGCATTTTTGGTCGAAAATGAGTCGTTTTTGTTAAAAAATTGGCATTTTCTTGTTATTTCTTATCAAAATTACGTTTACTTTTGCCTCACTAACTAACACAACAAATAATGAAGTTAAACGAAATTCAAGACTTGATTAAGTTTGTTTCTAAGAGCGGGGTAAGTGAAGTTGAATTAGAAACAAAGGACATCAAAATTGTTATCAAAACCCCTAAGGGAAATAGCAATGTAGTAGTTCAAGCGGCTCCGGCCATTCAAACACCGGTTGCCCAAGTGGTAACTGCTACTGCTCCGGCTGTGACTGCTGCACCGGTAGCTGAGAAAAAAGCGGCGGAACCGAAAGAAAAGCAAGACGATTCTAAACTAGTTACCATAAAATCACCAATGATTGGTACATTCTACCGTTCTCCGGGACCGGATAAACCAACCTTTGCCAATATCGGAGATGATATTGCTGTTGGGCAAACAGTATGTATCATTGAAGCTATGAAGCTTTTCAATGAAATTGAAAGTGATATTAAAGGTAAGATAGTGAAGGTATTGGTTGATGATGCTACTCCGGTAGAATACGACCAACCGCTATTCCTTGTTGACCCAAGTTAATTTGATTCTGCTGTGTACAGCTAAGTCAAATCATTTATTAATCAAATTAATTAGGAATGTTTAAGAAAATTTTAATCGCGAACAGAGGAGAAATTGCATTGCGTATTATTCGTACCTGCAAAGAAATGGGCATCAAAACTGTTGCCGTTTATTCTACCGCTGACAAAGACTCGCTTCATGTAAAGTTCGCTGACGAAGCAGTTTGTATCGGCCCTCCGCCAAGTAAGGACAGTTATCTGAACATGGCCAATATTATTGCTGCTGCAGAAATAACCAACGCAGACGCTATCCACCCGGGCTATGGCTTTTTAAGTGAAAATGCCAAATTCAGCGAGATTTGTCGCCAAAACGAAATCAAATTCATTGGTGCCAGTCCGGAAATGATTAACGCCATGGGAGATAAAAGCAATGCTAAAGCTACCATGATTAAGGCCGGCGTACCGTGTGTTCCGGGTTCTGATGGCTTATTGGAAGATGTAAACCAGGCCATTAAAGAAGCTAAGGAAATTGGTTACCCTGTTATTATCAAAGCAACTGCCGGTGGTGGTGGCAGAGGGATGAGAATTATCTGGAAGGAAGAAGATTTAGGACCCAATTTCGAGTCTGCCAGCAAAGAAGCGGAAGCAGCGTTCGGGAATGGCGCCATGTACATGGAGAAGTTTATTGAAGAACCACGTCATATTGAAATTCAAATTGTAGGCGACCAACATGGAAAAGCATGCCATTTGAGTGAAAGAGATTGCAGCATACAAAGAAGGCATCAAAAACTGGTGGAAGAAACACCTTCTCCATTTATGACGCCTGAACTTCGTGAAGCAATGGGAAATGCAGCTGTTAAAGCCGCTTTATCAATTGGATATGAAGGAGTGGGAACAGTAGAGTTTTTGGTGGATAAGCACCGTAATTTCTACTTCATGGAAATGAATACACGTATTCAGGTTGAGCATCCTATTACCGAAGAAGTTATTGATTACGATTTGATACGTGAGCAAATTTTAGTAGCTGCCGGCGTTCCGATTTCAGGAAAAAATTATTTTCCGCAATTGCATGCTATTGAATGTCGTATTAATGCGGAAGATCCGTTTAAAAATTTCATTCCCTCACCGGGCACAATTACTACACTTCACACTCCTGGCGGACATGGTGTGAGAGTTGATTCACACGTTTATAGCGGTTACACTATTCCGCCAAACTACGACAGTATGGTTGGAAAATTAATTACTGTAGCACAAACAAGGGAAGAAGCTTTAGCCAAAATGCACAGAGCACTGAGTGAATATGTGATTGAAGGCGTTAAGACAACAATTCCATTTCATTTAAAGCTAATGCAAAATGAAGAGTTTAA
>JBFWYJ010000128.1:0-8311 GCA_050186555.1 Bacteroidia bacterium | reverse complement strand
AACGTCTACGCCAATTTTTCTATCGCTTACAACGGTTAGTACATTACCCAAATGATTAGACATCTCA
Organism: Bacteroidia bacterium; assembly: GCA_050186555.1. Classification (GTDB taxonomy): domain Bacteria; phylum Bacteroidota; class Bacteroidia; order B-17B0; family Aurantibacillaceae; genus Aurantibacillus. The sequence goes on along the minus strand of JBFWYJ010000128.1, from coordinate 8,244 downwards.
TACTTACGGTTTCCTTTTATGTGTGCAGCGGTATATGTTGTATTTGCGGGATTCATATTGATGCTTGTCATATCAACAGCATTCGTAAGCATACCTAATCTTGATGAGCCAAACAGATTAAACTCTGTAGGGACAATTGTGTTACCAAAATAATTAGAATTTGTATTATAGGTTGCCATCACATTGCCTTGCGCATCCCTAATATAATAATCCTCATTGAAATCATAGCTAATGCCGTAAGGTGGACTACTAGTAATCGTGCTTGTAACAGCTGTAGATTTTTTCACCCTATTCCCGGCAGGATCATAGTCAAAAACAATATTTACTTCTGTGTTCATATTACTAGTGCCAGGTATAAATTTAGTGATTTCTGCTATTTTTCCATAAACATTCCACTTAACATTTGTTATTTTTTCCTGCTCATCTTTAATCAAATTTCCTATTTCGTCATATTTATAATTATTTGAAGAATTTATGACTGATGAATTATTACTATTAGCAGGTGTGAAAGTTCCTTGGTCATCAACATCTGTTGTTGAAACACCTGATCCAATATTATCATTAACATGATACAATCTATTGCTTACCATTTTTCCATTTGCATCCTTATGGTATTGATAAGTTTGATCGTCCATGGAAACACCGGATTGGTCATATCTCTTCTGTGTTAGAATATTACCATTAGCATCATAATTGAACTCGTTCTTGTAATAATTAGAAGTTGATTGTGACCCGTCTCCGAAACTGTTGTTGGAAAGGGTTATGTCACTATAAGACTTTGCTAAAGCTAATCGATTTAATTGATCATATTTATAAGAATTCAATATTGGTTTAACTGCGCCATTATTCAAAGGGTCCTTTAAAGCAGTAACCATTCCTCTGATATTACCATTATAAAGGTTTGAATTGGTACTTTGCATATCCGGATTTGAGCTTAGCACAGAATTAAAAGGCTTGGCATTATAGGCCGTTAAATTGATTGGACTGTAATCTGTTGCATTATAAGATAAATTATATCCAAAAGCATCACGGGTGATGTATTTATGTAAATCAGACTGATTACTATCATACAAACTACCGGTTGTACCATCTTTACCTTGATCAAATGTTTCATCTAAGTTTCCACTATTAACTGCCTTGATCCACCCTTGTAGAGTGTATGCATAATCCATTGCCTGCACTTTTTCATTACCAATTTCTACTCTTGCTAAAGGGCCATGCTTATAATAATAATATTTTGCTTCCTGATCCCAAATTGCGCCATCTCTTGATGAAACTACGTTTGTTATTCGGTTATCATCATCATATTCATATTTATGGATAAACTGGTCTGCCTTATCTTTTTGATACGTAACTTTATTAACCTTACCACTTATCAAATCAAATTCATAATCTATCTGAGAATATTGTTTATTATAGTATGCCAAGGCGGGATAATCATTTAATAATGACTTCACATTTCCATGTATGTCATAGCTATAATACGTTGCAAATGTATATCCATTGGTTAAATTACCATCAGTATCAATATATGTGGCAGCAATTCGTTTTCTTAAATTGTCCTGAGTAAACCACGCAGGTTTTGAAAACGCAGGTAAATCATAATGCGTACTTGTTACCTCTGTTTTAACCAAAGGAGTAAGCCAATTATTGTAAGCATTGTCAGTAATAACACCATTTAGAGTAGCTAATAACTCAGGATCAATGGAAGAAGCTGCCTCTCCTACTTCAATTATTCTACCCAACGCATCGTACTTGGTATAACTATAGGCAGGAACAGATTTATTTACCTGTTTAGAATTTTGGGAAATGACAAGTCTTCCCAGTTGATCATAAATAAACTTTGAAGAGTAATCATCACCTTCGTCATTAAACTCTTGCAAATTTGATGCGCCGGAGCCGGTAAGAATAACATTCCCGTTTGGACTAAAACCGCCACTGTTTACAATTGTAGAACCTGTACCTGAATTATCAGACCATGTTAAACCACCGTCAGTAGTTTTAAAAACGGTATTATTCTCTCCAAAAATAAATCCATTAGAAGAATTGATAAAATCCAATGAATTCATGTTTTGAGAAGATGGCAAATTGGATAAAAGTGAAGAGCTCCAACTTGAACCATTATAAGTAGCTTTATATGCCTTTCCATTTGGGCCAACTGCTAATAAGGCATTATAGCTTAACGCATGAATATCATTCATTGGATAGGATAGTGAACACGCATTGGTAACTGACAAATTTGAAATATCAATTTTATCAATTACATCGGTTGAATACCCTGAGGTAACAGCATAAAACTCGTTAGTGGGTGTTAGCGTAACAGCTTTGTAAGGTTTATTGCTAGAATTCCAACTATAAACACCAGTCGAAGAAAGTTTATGTAAGTATGAATCTCCTACTATCAATGCGTCACCATTAGAATTGATTTTAACATCAGTAAAATCGCCAGGATTATTAGGTTGAGTATTTGCAACAAAATTGCCATTTGCAAAATTATCTAGTGTTTGCCCTCCTAACCCTACAGCAATGACCTTGCCATTTTTAACCGCGACGGAGCTAAGTTCTTGCAAAGCATATTGACTTTGCAATGCAAATGAAGGTGTAGAAGTAATATTAGTAATTTGAGTGATATTTGAATTCTCTGCTCCCATTAAAACTTCTGTGTTTGAACCACCTTTAAAAGTCAAACATTTCGCGCTAGCCTGAGAAACCGGATTTAAATTTTCATTAGCCGAAGTAAGATTCAAATTGTAATTTAAGTAGTTTCCATTTGCAAGTGAGAAGTAATAATTAGTCGTTCCATCAGAAATAATTGAAGTTATATCAGAAGCTTGGTTAGAATTGAGCCAATTAACTGAAAGATTTATCCAATTAGTTGGAATTCCGGAGGCCGTATTACCGGTGCCTGGTGTATAACTCGTAAACAATGCTTTCCCATTCTGACCACCTGATATGCAATATTTTATACCACCACTTTCCACACTGGAAATTGAAGACAATTTCGTGTCCACATTTTGACCCGTGTAAAGCAAATGATTTTGATTCTGAGCGTTTAAGAAAGCTGATTTGTTTATTGGATTATCGACTAAGATGATTTTTCCTTTTGCATTGTTATCATAACCAACCACAATGGCTTCTCTTCTTGAGTTAGTATTGTTTGGGTCAGAATAATAAAGAATGGCGTCTTTTAGATCGATATTTGCATTAATCTGGTTTGTACATTGGTATGGTTGAAGATAAGTGTTTGTCATAAACTCAGAATATATCATGGTTCCCTTGTCTCCAACAATAAATACATATCCATTTAGATACTTAATTTTATTAAGATTGTTTGAAGTCAATGGTGCTGGATTATATTGAGTAAACGGCTCGCTAGCTAAATTTGATACGTCTTTAGAATAAAATAATTGGCCATTATTTCCTGCAATAAACCCATCATTTGTAATTGGGTCGAAACAAATATCATTTAAGGAACCAGAAGGCAAGCCGTTAAATGAAGCAGCTGTAATATCGGACCAGTTTGTACCATCAAAGTATAACAAATAACCCTGATCTGTTACAGCAAAATAATTTGTAGTGCTTCCCGGTTTGGGTTTTATTGAATTAATTGTACCATAGTTTATACTGGAAATAATGCTCCAGGTAATACCACCGTCAGTGGTTTTTAATAATTGTCCATTGCCGGCAGCATTTTTCCCAGCAATGTAACCTACCATATGATTATCGGGGTCAAAGGTTATTTCATTTCCAACAAACCCTTGTGGAATTGATGATAAACTATTCAATTGCCAGTTAGAGAAACTATTATGATCCGGCATTTGCTGTCTTAAAAGCTGGTTTAATGAATTATACTCATACCTTGTTGCCATTCTATGATTGGTTTTAACTTCATGGGTACTATTTACCCTGTCAGCTTCGATAGCGTCTGCATAAGTTAAGCTTGTATTTGGAACAAATGCACTTAGGTCAATGATTTCAACTCCTTCCGGTGGAACAGTTTTGATTAAATTACCTGCTTGGTCATAATAATACAATGTATAATGGTGTTCTCTGTTTGTATATTCTGCCGTCATAGCTTCCAATGAAGCTCGACATTTGGATTTGTATTTTTCACGAAAATCTTTATCTGCTTCATCAATTTGCTTTTTATATAATTGATAAGCTGCGGTTATTGCCATTTCAATTTGTTGCTTTTTACAATCTTCTTCATCTTCTTGTGGAGGATATAAAGTTGCAACGGTTTGTTCGCAAGATTTTTCAAACAGTTTTATGTTATCAATATATAAATTGATTGGATTTTGATCTGCAGTTTGATTATTTGAATAACATTTTAAAGACAAGTCTGACAAATGTGATATATTATTCATATTTAAAGGCACAATTACATTTTCCCAATTGTTATATGGTGCAAGATTAAAACTTGCTACTTCTGTAGAACCATTTGCAAATATTTTGTATTCTCCACTACTCCCTTTGCAATCCCTCATATCAAAAGAAAGGTAAATAAACTTATTAGAAACAAAAATTGGATTGGAAGAAAAACTTTGACTCCAAAATGTATATGGAAAGGAAGAATAATTCCACGGGACATAAAATCCTAAAACTTCCTCAAAAAGAACATCTGACGATGTTATTGTGTTATTGGAAGGGTCATTGTAACACGTGAGGAATAAAGAGGAATTAGCCAAGTCATAAATTGCAGTGTAGGCACTAGTTCCAGGAACTGTAGGAGTGTTATAATTTGAAGTATAACTAGGTAAATTTGAAGAGTTATATGAACTAAAATCTTCTGTGTAATAGATAGATTCAGTTTCTTCACACCGTTTACAGTTCAAGAATTTCATGCATTCAGAAGTTATGATAAAATAATTCTTCTGATTTACATTCGTCTTAAAATAAACTACAAGTTCTCCATCGTTATTTGTTGCTTCAACACTTTCAACAACATAAACATCACCAAAATTTAAGTTAGAACTAGGATTGATTTCAAGAGTAAACCCACAGGGAGTTGTTTCAACATCATCACAGCTACCTCCGCCAATATTCATAAAAATTTTTGTTGGGGACCCCGTGTTATCTACATAAGCAGTACCAGAGTGGCTGTTACATGGCAACATTGACTTAATGCTATTCGAATAATATGATGAATTACTAAAGTCCAATACAGTAGGACTTGATGATGAAGTCGTCGGATTAGCAAGCACTTTGTCGACTAATTCTTTAGAAAAATGCTTCATATCTAAAGTTGCTTTTGCTTTTGGCGTATTGCATGAACTCGGTAATGGCTCATGGCAATCACCAAGGATATAAGGATAATTTGAAGAAGAAGTATTATAAGTAATATCCACTTGAATATCGTGAATAGAAGTCACAGGGCTACAAGATGTGCAAGGATTAATTAGTTGAGCTTTAATATAAAATCTATTTGCATTTGTTGCGTCAGGTTTTATTGAAATGAAATGAGAAATTAAGTCAAAGTCAATGCTTGTCGGACCACTTATGGATGTATAACTTAAATCTACTTGATAACTTCCTTTAGAAAAAACGGAGACACCACTCACAAATTGATAGTAAACATTTCCTGTCCCAGGTAATGGCTTTTCAAATAAAGTTGTGAAAATATTTGAATAGGTCACAGGAGCTTGCACCAAAGTTCCTAAATCAAAAGAAGCTGTTTTTTTAAATAGTGTTGTACTACTTGTTTGTTTAGAACCGAGAATAAAATTTAAAGCGGTTAATATGTCCTTTGCTTCCTGACTTGGGGAACATTTCTTAGAAGGATAGTTACAACTTGGAACAATACATGTAGGGCATTGAACTGTAATATCGACCTGAGCTAAAGGTGTTAAAGGGTTAGTAGAACTACCGACATGCGCTACTAATTTAAAACTGCTACTACCTAAATAGGAAATATTACTTAAATACTTTACATCTGCCCAGTTAATAGAAGATGCCGGCGTTAAAGTGATGTTTGAGAAATTAGTTGTACCGAGATACATGGCCATGGTTACAACACCTGAACTTATAGAACAATGCGCTTCATATGATTCATAACAGCTTGATGTTGCTGGTAGTGCAGAATTTTTGCACTTATAGAGCATTTCATAAAGTCCCTTATTATAACCATCAAGATTCTCAAGATAAATTGGATTGGTTGAAGTGTATAAATTGTTTATAGCCAAATAATTCAAAAAACTTTCGATTTGCAATGATTGCGGGCACTGGCCGGTTAAGTAAAATAATTCCGTCTCATTATGATTGTTAAAATCATTAATTTGGTTTAAGAAATCGTTACCACTCACATTAAAAGAACTCATTACGTCTTTTGTGTCTAAGAATCTTTTTTGCTTTGCTGCATACAATTTATAGGTGTTCATGTTTGTAGTTTGGCATTTCGAAAAGAAACCAACCTTTTCATAACCAGATTGAAATGTTGGGGTAATTTTAAGATAAGGCCAATAATTATTATCTGCTACAAAATCATAATTAGGGTTTCCAATCGCGCCATTGTACATTGATTGCCAAACTGCTTCTTCAGCATTTGAATTAGTAATGGAATTAGACCCATCAATACTTCTAATTTTTTTATTCACTCGATGAGAATGTGCCATTTGATGCTTGTATTTTGTTGCTAAATAGGCATCTCTTAAAAACAACCACTCTTTGTTCTGATAGGTAGTTGTAGTAACGTTTTGGTTGGTGCTTGCTGAACCAAAAGTTGGATTACATGCTGTACAATCATAAAATTTATTTCCGCATCTGGAATAAGTAGCCGCTAGTTCAATAATACTTTTACCACTTGAAGAATAATTGGCTAGTTCATTAGTAAAATCTGTTTTAATTGGAGTTAACACCAAATTAGCGGCTTTGTCGTAAGACGAGCTACTGCCCTCTAAATAGAAGAACGGATCATTATTTAAAATATCAGCATACGAAGGTGTAGTGTTAGCTAGACTAGGAAATAAACTTACAGCGTCAGAATAAGTTTCGACGCTTTTCAGTAATTCATCATACAAGTCACTAGTATATGCAACACTATTATAAGTTTTCGTTAAGTTTGGATTGTTCCATTTTTCACATTCTTTGAAATAGCTGAACTCCGGATGATATACTACTAACGAATGAGCCCAGTAAGATTGAAAATTTTCTACAAAGTCCTTCAAGTGCTTTAAATGCTGAGGATAGATGTACACTTTGCCCGTACTTGCCTCTGTCATTGTATAAGTAGTATTTATCACATCAGGTATAAATTGGCCTGGATTGCTGGCATCAGGTAAAATGTAAATCTTTGCTTCACTACCATCTTCATTAAAATAATTGGCATAAGTAACACTAGAGTTTGAATTAGTTGCAGGTTTTGTGAAACTCCGAGTTTTTGTATTATAAAATTTCGGATACCTAAAGGAAGCCGTTTCACCCGTAATTATCACACCAAGACTACAAGCAGTACTAACAGGATTCTCTGCTTCAGTTAAGGGTAATCTATTTGATGGCCAGATATGGTCATTTAAGACGGATAACTGATGGGTTTGTGCCGTATACGTTCCGGATGCTAATTTGTCATATGTAGCATATTGTCCACTAGGCGATACATCTGCAAGCATTAATTTATAATTGTTTGTGCAAGGAGTAATAAATTGACATTTTTCCATACAATCTGCCAACATCTCATCTTTCATGGCTTCACTCATATATCCGTAGTAAGGTGAATTTAGTGAATCCTGAACATTATGATTCACATAGTAATTCATTACATTAGTAGAACAAGACAAACAAGTTTGGTCACAATCGTCAGGGTCTATTTCTCCTAATTTTGTCAGAACCAAATTCTTCAGAGTTGTCATGCATGTATTATGCGTCGTGTCTGTATATCTGGAGGTATACGTATCAACTACATTTTGGTCAATGCTCAACTTTTTAATTAAATTATAAGATTTCCCAGCATACAATGTTACCGGAAAATTAGTCAAGTTCGGGTTTGACACAGGTTGAAATGCATAGCTGGCAAGGCATGAACCTCCATTTGGATCTGTTGTACTCATTGTGCCTACCTTAACTTTAATTGGGTCTGTTCTCATCAATGTATCACCACATTCTTCAGTTACAAAAATGCTCAAATCATAAACACAACTGTAACATAATTGAGGCGTACATTCATTGTGATAAATAGGTACAGAAACATTGTAATCAAAAGTATATTGGCCATCACTTGTAGGCAAAATAGGTTTTGTAAATTCAATTAAG
>JBFWYJ010000127.1:0-8351 GCA_050186555.1 Bacteroidia bacterium | reverse complement strand
TGCAGGGACTTATCACACAAAGAATGATTTCGTTATTTCTTTGCTTGTTAAAAATGCAGGTGTTATTTGGAAACAATTTTCCGCTAACCCAAATGGAGACGTGAAGTTACCTACCAACGTACAAATGGGCGTAAGTAAAAAATTAAAAAAAGCACCGATAAGACTAATTGCAGTTTATGATTACTTGTTAAAATGGAATATGAAATATGTTAGCCCTATTGATACAACAGGCACCAGCAATCCATTTGATAACGGAGAAACACAAGACTCAACAAAATTTCAACGTTTCTATGCCAAGGCAGGAAGCAATGTAGATAATTTTTTCAGGCATATGATTTTTGGTGTTGATCTTCAATTGTCCAAGAATTTTTTAATCATGCTTGGCTACAATTACAGGAGGCAAAGAGAATTTTCTCTCCCGGAAAGACGAGGCATCAACGGATTATCACTCGGAATTGGTTTAAATGTAAAGAAAGTAAACTTCTCAGTATCCTATAACCAAATGGGATTTGGTGCGGGTTCAACAATTTTAGGACTAACATATAAATTGTAACAATGAAAAAAATCGTTCTTATTTTATTGACTATAACATCAATTGCACTTTTTAGCATGTGCAAAAAGAAGAAATTAAATAATTCTCTTTATGACGAGTCAATAGCATCAGGATTAAGTTTCTACAAAAACAAGGACACAATTTATTCAGCAAAAGGAAGCAGCCCTCATGGTAATTTCAAATTAAAATTTAATGCAGAAGCAGTAAAAAATTTAGATGCGAGCGGTAAACTACCGGTTGGCGGAACTTTTACGGATGGATCATTAATTGTAAAAGAAGTTTATTCAGGCAGTAGCATTAGTCTTTATGCCATCATGAAAAAAGACAGTAAATCTAAGTTTGCTAAAAACGGATGGGTGTGGGCAGAATTTGAACCGGATGGGAAAGTGTATTATAGTGTTGGAAAGAAAGGCAAGGATTGTATTTCCTGCCACTCAAGCGGCAATCCAAGAGATTTAATGCTTTCTTTTGATTTGCATTAATTACAAATCACCCAAATTTTTAACCGCACTGTTATTCAATTTTATATAAGTTAAACCTGCGTCTTTAAACATCTGCACAACAATTTTTTTCGAAACTTTATCATTAAATGCAATTTGTATTTGTTGATAGTCGCCATTCAAAGAACCTTTTATAACCTCATCAACATTATCATTTGCTTCAAAACTGGCAATCATTTTTTCCAGCTCTTCCGAATTGCCGGCCTTGTATATTTCAAAAGTCAATTTTGTTTCAGTTGAGAATAATTTATCCGCATCACCAGCCAACGCGTGTTTAATGCAAATAGTTTTTGGCGGTAATTCTGTATTTATTTCTGAGATATAATTGAAAGAATTACCAGCGTTTAGTTGAAAGGCTGATAACGACAGGGTTAACAAAAGTAGGATTGATTTCATAACAACTAATTTACGAAAATCAAGCCAAATAATAAACTAAGATCTTTTGGATTTAAAAAAGGCTTTTAGCAGGTTGGAACACTCTTCCTCAAGTATTCCTCCTTTTACTATGGTTTTAGGGTGCAGCAAATTACTATTAATCAGAGAATATCCACGCTTTTCGTCTCTGGCACCAAAAACCACTCTTGATATTTGCGACCAAAACAATGCTCCGGCGCACATAACACAAGGTTCTAAAGTCACATATAAAGTACAATCTTTGAGATATTTTCCGCCAATTGCATTGGCGGCACTAGTGATGGCCTGCATCTCTGCATGTGCAGTAACGTCTGTAAGCAATTCTGTTAAATTATGAGAGCGAGCGATAATTCTATCATTAGCAACAATTACAGCACCAACAGGGACTTCTCCTTTTTCAAAAGCTTTCTCAGCTTCTTTTAAGGCCTCCGTCATATATCTCAAATCAGGGTCTGTCATTGACAAGCACAGTCTGGTAAAGGAGATGTTAATTGAATATCATCAATTCGAGTGATGGTATCACAATCATACATAACTAATTTAAACCGGTATTTGGATTTAAATTCTTCACGTGGTTCTACAAAATAGATACCACATGGCACTGCACGTACTTCACTGTTGTCATAATTGATTTTAAAATGTCTTAGATAAAGCTTTAAAAGCATTTCCGGCATGTGCATGCATTCCATTTTACATTTAGCTTTTTCACCAATGGTTGTATATTGTGTTACTAATTCATTTAATTTTATTTCACCAGGCGAAGCGCAACTGCGACTTCCAAAAATAGCATAGACTATTCCTAACCCCAATAAAAAACCGATGCCGTATAATTTTAATCGTCTTAAAAATGTCATTTTACTTTTTCTTTGCTTTTTGCATTGGATTTTTACCTTGACTCTGCCCCCTTATATTTTGTTGCTTTGTTTTAAATACTTCAAACTTACTTGGTGCTATTTGAATATTAAACGAATTATTCGATTCGTCAATGTCCGCAGTTTCTTTATATGGATCTAGTTTGATGGCCGTAACCTTTTTATTCTTTAAAAAAGATTTGACCACTTCCTTTTCATTCTTTCTCCACAAATTGACATTCATCCTTTCAATTTCCTTTGAGCCATCCTCATAAATCCATTGAATGATAATTGGCATTACCAAACCGCCTTTATTGGCAAATTTTATTTCATAAATAAAACTATTCTCATACTTTTTAAAATCTTTATCACTTAATACTTCGAAATTATCAAAGCGATTCTTTATTTCTTTTATTGGCTCCTTTTCGGGTTTGTAATTAGTATAAAAATCCTGCAAGCTTTTATCCTTTTCAACCAAAGGAATCAGCCCTTCTTCTTTATTTCTCACTTTAGTGATAGGCACGAAGTCATCATCTTGTTGAATCACCACATTTGTGTCCATTTTGGTTGGCACCACTTTTCCTTGTTCAACTTTGTAAGCTTTCACTTTCTCAATACTAATATCTACAGGGTCTGTGTCAAAAAACCAGCCTCTCCAGAACCAATCCAAATCAACAGCACTGGCATCCTCCATTGTCCTGAAAAAATCTGCCGGCTCTGGATGTTTAAATGCCCAACGTGTGCAATATTCTTTAAAAGCAAAATCAAACAATTTCCTGCCCATGATAGTTTCTCTCAAAATATTCAACGCAGTTGCAGGTTTACCATAAGCGTTGGCTCCAAAGTTGTGAATATTTTCACTGTTTGTCATGATAGGTTCCAACATCGTCTTAGGCAATTTCATATAGTCCACCATTTTATGTGCCGGACCTCTTCTGCTTGGGTAGTTTGCATCAAATTCCTGTTCTGTTAAAAACTGAACAAATGTGTTTAGCCCTTCATCCATCCACGACCACTGACGTTCATCACTATTGATTATCATTGGAAAAAAGTTGTGTCCAACTTCATGAATAATTACTAGAATCATGCCATTCTTTGTTCCCTCTGTATAAGTGCCGTCTTTTTCTGTTCTTCCAAAGTTGAAACAAATCATCGGGTATTCCATGCCATTTGCCGCCTCTACACTTTGTGCAACAGGATAAGGATAAGGAATAGTAAACTTGGAATAAGTTTTGATTGTGTGCGCCACCACTTTTGTTGAATACTTTCTATATAGGCCATAAGCTTCTTGTGGATAAAAACTCATGCACATAACACGTTTACCTTCACAAGTTACAGGCATGGCATCCCAAATAAATTTACGAGAACTTCCCCATGCAAAATCTCTGACACTATCTGCCTTAAATACCCAAGTTTTAGTTTTGGTTTTCTCTTTGTTTTTTACGGCCTTATTTGCCTCATCCAGCAACCTAATCTCAACAGATTCCTTAGCACTCTGCGCATCTTCCCATCTTTTAAGCTGCTCTTTTGTTAATACCTCTTTGTAATTCTGACATTCTCCGGTAGCACACACTTGATGATCTGCCGGTACAGTTATAGAAACCTCAAAATCACCAAAGGTTAATGCAAATTCTCCCCTACCTGTGAACTGTTTGTTTTGCCATCCCTTGAAGTCACTGTAAACACAAAGTCTTGGGTACCATTGCGTCATGGTAAATAAATAATCATCGTCTTCAGCAAAATATTCATAACCTCCTCTTCCTCCATACACCGTTCTGTTAATCATCTTATAATGCCACTTGACGAAAAACTTTATTTTTTCTCCAGAATTCAATGGTGACTTCAAATCAATACGCATCATGGTTTGATTGATTGTAAACGAGAGATTATTACCCTTTTCATCTGTTACTTTGTCAATTTTATCACCTAAACCTTTAAGAATCTCTTTCATTTTTAAATCTTCAAGCGTTTTTTCTGTAGTGGGCTGATGAACCGGATTTTCATTCATGTAGTTCATGTCATTTTCCGGGTCATGCTGGTTTTCATCCAGCTGTAACCACAAATAACTAAGTTTATCAGGTGAGTTATTATGATATGTTATCCATTCTTCTCCATTAATGCTTTGGCTTTTTTCATCCAAGTTTACCTTGATTGAATAATCAGCCTGCTGCTGCCAATATTTTGGTCCCGGTGCTCCTGAAGCAGTTCTATATTCATTCGGGGTTGGAAGAATCGTTGAAAGTTGCTCAAATTTATTGCCATGTTTAGCTTCAGGATTGTTCTGAATATTTTGCGACCGGGCGCAAAAGGAAATTAAAACACAGATTGGGAATAATAGAAATTTTCTCATCTTAAATCAAAGCACTAAAAATAGGAATTTGCCTTCATTCTTTTTGACCATTCATGTAAATCAACAGATTTCTATGAAAATGCTAAAATCAGCCTATCGATTGATAAATACACAGCATAAATACCTATAAGAAGTATAGTTGATTTGACAAATAGCTCGTGAAAAGATTGAAATCTTTTTTTAACAAAGAATAATATGCCAATAGTAAGAAGAAAGATCAGAACCTGTGCTAATTCTATTCCAAAATTAAAGCCAAGTACTTCTATGATTGGAAAACTTCCATCACTCAATAATTCAATTAAGGAATTACCAAATGCAGCGCCATGTATCAATCCAAAAAAACCTGCTAATACTAATTGAGGTATAAATTTTCGATTGTTCGGCAATTGGTTGAGACGATAAGCAATTACTGATGTTACCAAAATACTTAATGCGACAAGAAATTCTAAGAAAGGAATAGAAATTGGCAAAACGTTAAGCACTCCATAAAAAAGCGAAATGGTATGCCCTGCTGTAAATCCAGTCATTATCCATATTAGTTTTTTCCATTCAGTAAAAGGTAGTGAGAATGTCAGCAACATAACGTACAACATGTGATCAATGCCTTCAATTGATAAAACATGAAAAAAACCCATTTCTAATAAGAAAAAAAAGTCGGCCATTTTACTTACTTTTGAACTAATGCAAAGATGAACTTTTTGTTTCTAAATATTTTATCATATTTGGTTTTATTGTTACATCCAATTTATTTGGGAATTACCGATATTAAGGTTAATGAAGATAAAAAAGAGATAGAAGTGAGCATCAAAGTGTTTTATGATGATTTCGAAAAAAGTCTTAAAAAAGAATTTGGCAAACCCATTGACCTCATCAATAATAAAAACAACGATGATTTAAATTCAATTATTTCAAAGTATTCATCAGACAATTTTCAAATCAAATGTAATGGTAAAACTTTAAACCAGACGTTTGTTGGATTTGAAAATGAGAAGGATATTACATGGATTTATTTGTCCTTTAATTACGATTCGCAACTAAAAACCATCGAATTAAGTCAATCATTCTTGTATAATTCTTTCGAACAACAAACACACATCATTCACCTGAAATCCAATGACACAAAGGAATCGGGAAAAATACAATACCCTAACAAATCGATAACATTTAGCTTAAATTAGACTTTGTACTTATTAACATTTTACCCTTAATAACGTTATGGGTAATTAACACATTTCTGTGTAATGTTAATTGATTACCACCATGTTAGCACTTTGTTGATTACCTATTTTTAGCCTAACATTTAAATGCGCAAAAATGAGTTTCAACGACATCAAATCTGAATTACAGCAAGTTCTTGATAGTGACATCGAATTAAGGAAAGAATTCAACCAATTAAAACGCTCTTTGAGCGATTATAGGAATCAACTCATCTTAAGGGACGAAGACTGCAAAAGACTTGAAGTTACAATCGACGTGCTTAATACAAAATTAAGTGTTATGGAGCGAGATAATGCTCTATATAAAAATGAAATAACTGCATTTAAGGAACTGAGAGATAATATCAAAGAGCAATTACTTGAGAAACAAAATGAGATTGACCATTGCCAAGAGCAGATTAAATCTCTAAATGATGAATTAAACTCTATTTCTTCCAGGTATGAAGAACAAATTAGCGCAATCAAATCAGAATCAGAAAGTGAAATAAACAAGGTTAAAGAAGAATACCTTAAACAAATGAATGAACTTAATTCCAATATTCATTATAAGGAAATTGGTTTAAAGGAGGAGTTTGAGAGTAAGTTTTCATCTTTATCATCTTCATTTGCCGACAAAGAACTATCAATGCAAAGCGCACACGAGGATGAATTAAATGCGCTTAGAAACGAACTTGAATCAAAAATCCGAGAATTAACTTCAAACTATGAAAATCAAATAAGCAGTTTGACATCAGAAAGTGAAATTAGTACTAATGGATTAAGGGTAACATTTGAAAAACAAATTGAAGAATTAAATCACTCTCATAATCAAACCTTAGAATCTATTGAACAATCCCATAGAAATGAGGTTAACTCTATGAAATTATCATTTGAAGAGGAAAGAGCGGGTTTGGTTTCCAGTTATAATGAACAAATTTCTGCACTAAAAGAATCATTATCGAATCAGGAAACCGAAATCACAGGTAATTATGAATCTAAGATTGAGACATTAAAGTCTGAACATGAACTTTTAGTGACTAATTTAACTGATTCTTATGAACTTAAAATAACAGAACTAACCAATAGCTTCAACGAAAAGGAATCTTCATTAATAGCCGGACATGAGGAAGCTATTAATAGTTTGCAGGAAAAATTCAATTCCGAACTTGAAGGTCTTCGTTCTGAATATGAAGATAAAATTTCCAATACCATCATTCATTCAACTAACCAAAATAACAAGTTCACAGAAGAAATTAATTTATACGAGTCGGAAAAAGAAGAATTAATTAATAAAGTATCTTCGCTAGAAACGGAATTAACTGAGTTAAAAACTTCATTCGAATCAGTTTCAGGTGAACTAGCCATCAAATCAGAATCATATAATACCATTTCAGAAGAATTTGAAAGTTTTCGCCAATCCCAATCATTAACACAGTCTGAACAGGTAAGTCAACTTGAATCTCAAATTGAAATGCTTAATGTTGAGATTTCTAATTTGGTTAGCGTTATAGAAGATTCTTCAAACCAAATTTCTCAAAGAGAGCAAGTTATTGAAGACAAAGTAACTGAGACAACTGAATTATTTGCTTCCAACGAGGCCTTAAAACTTCGAGTTGAAGAATTAACTAGTAACTTAAAAGAAAAGGAAGAAGCGCTTTCATCTTTTAAAGAGTTAACAGAATCTGAAAATAACGAATGGAAAACTTCTATTCTTAATGAATGGACAGAGAAATACGATTCAAAATCATTGGAGTATGATAAACTCTTGGCAGAAAACAAACAGTTAATTGATGAAATAGAAAACGTTCATACTACTCGTGAAAATTTAGAAGCAGAGTTAAACTTAATCAAGACAGAATTAGAAGAAAGCACTTCCGGTTTTACAGCTAAAGTTGAGGAGTTAAAAGATACGCTTAACAATAAAAACTTTGAGATTACCAATTTAAGTGCCAATAATTCTGCATTAAATGCTGAATTAAATACGCTTAAAGATGAAGTTGGCAATTTAAGAAGCAGAAATCAAGAACTTGAAAATTCGGAATCAGTCATTGAAAATTTGAAGTCTCAACTACAAATCGTAACTGATGAAAAAACAGTTTTATTTAATCAAGTTTCTGATTTAACCAGCCAGGTTCAAAGTTTAACAGAAACTACTTCAAGTTTAAATTCCAAGTTGCAAAGTTATGAATCAGAGATAGAATCGTTAAGAAGTCAAAGCAGAAGTGAAGAAGACGAAGTGTTTATTGATAAACTATTCAAACAAATTGATGCTTTAAATGAGGAAAGACTCTCATTACTGACTGAAAAAGAAGAGATGGCTGAACAGCTGTTGAAAATGACAGAAACCGTGTCTAATATTTCTCAAAATATTGATTCACAGAACATTAACGTAAGCAATTTGGATAGTCACAGAAAAAATGTAATTTTATCGAAGCAATCAAATGGGAACGAAGAAACGGCCCAAATGAAGCAACAAATAAATGAATT
>JBFWYJ010000126.1:0-8388 GCA_050186555.1 Bacteroidia bacterium | reverse complement strand
ACAGTAATTACTGCAACAGCACTACCTCCTTCAGTAATTGGACAAGGAACTGTAGAGGGAACGGTTGGAACATGTACCAACAGTACAACGTTTAGTGTAATTATTATTCCGAACCCAAGCATTGCCGTTACATCGGCTAGTATGTGTGAGGGAACTAATGTGCAAATCTCAGCATCAGGAGCGGCAACTTATACCTGGTCACCGGCTAACAGTCTAAATGCAAGTACTGGCGCAAGTGTGATAGCCAGTCCGAATAACACAACCATATACAGTGTTGTTGGAACCAGTTTAAATTGTAACAGTACAACTGAAACCGGAACTGTGATAGTGGTACCTAATCCAATCATTACTATATCTCCTGTTAACCCAACTATTTGTGCTGGAAGTACTGTAGGCTTAGGAGCAAACGGAGCTACAACATACACCTGGATGCCGGCAGCTTCTGTTGATAATCCAAATAACGCCAATGTGAATGTCTTCCCTATGGTAACTACAGATTATACCGTTATTGGTTCTGCCAATGCTTGTACCTCTACTGCAGTAAGACAGGTAACGGTAATTCAGTTGCCAACGCTTCAAGCTATCAGCGACAAATATTCGCTTTGTTTAGGCGATAAAACCCAAATTAATGCCAATGGTGCGAACTCCTACACATGGAGTCCTTCAGCAGGATTAAGCGATCCGTTTGCTAATTTTGTAGTTGCGAACCCAATAGTATCTACTACATATGTACTTGTTGGTAATAATGGTGTTTGTACTGCTTCCTTGAATGTACCTATTGAGGTTGTGGATAGACCTAATACAGATGTAACTACTAACAGACAAAAGATTTGTTTTGGAGAGACTACCAATCTTTTTGCTACCGGTGCACAATCATATAGTTGGTCACCAACTAACTCATTAAACTTCCAGTCTAATGCAATGGTAATTGCTTCTCCAAGTGTGTCTACTAATTATACGATTATTGGAATAAATTATGCAGGCACTTTTGCTTGTGTGCATACTAAAGAAATATTAATTGACATTGTTCAACCAGTTACGGCGCAAGCGAGTCCAAGCGTTGAACTTTGTCAGGGAGAATCTACCAGATTAAATGCCAGCGGTAGCAATACCTATAAATGGTATCCAAGTATTGGTTTAAGCAATCCTAATATCCCTTCGCCTTATGCTAATCCAAAAATCAGCACAGTATACACAGTTAATGTAAGTGATGATGGTAATTGCGCATCTACTGCAACCGTTTTTGTAAAAATAAATCCTTTACCAACGGTTGATGCCGGAAGGGACACTACATACAACCTTGATCAACCAATGTATTTAAATGCAAAAGGTACCGGCACCATGAAGTGGATTTTTGGTGAAGGTATTCTTTGTCATGATTGTCCTGATTCTCAGATTATGCCTGAGAATAGTGGATGTTATATTATTGAAACAACTAATCAGTACGGTTGTAAAGCCAAAGACGAGGTTTGTATTGAAGTAACAAAAGAATATGCTATTTACGTCCCTAATATCTTTACACCAAACTTTGATGGTGTGAATGATGTGTTCTTAGTTTACGGAACAGGTATTACTGAAATTGAAATGAATATCTTCGACCGTTGGGGTGAGAAGTTATTTGTATCTGCTGACCAAATGATAGGCTGGGATGGTACTTATAAAAATGAGTTAAGTAAGAATGATGTTTACTCTTACTTGATAAAGTATACTACTCTTGACGGCAAGAAGCATGTTAAAACAGGACATGTGACGCTGATGAAGTAGAAAACATATAATGCTAATAAAGGCCTGAAAAAATCAGGCCTTTATTTTTTCAACCATGTTTTGTAATTGCTCTTCGTCTTGAATAATAATTCGAGTCCCTTGTGTACTGATAATGTCTAAATCTTTGAAAACTCTTAGCATTCTTACTAAAGTTTCTTTTGCTGTGCCAACGAAATTTGCCAACTCACCTCTTGACAAAATAATAACTGATATTTCGTCAGATTCCCTTTTATAAACTTCATTTAAGAACAACAATATTATTGCGAGCCTCTCTTTTACATTGTATTGTGTAATTAAAGTTAGTTTGTGCGTCCAAACATTAAACTCTTTTGATTGAATCCTTAACAACTCATAGGCAAAATCCGGGTGAGATTTTACCAATTTAATAAATGCATCCTTCGGTAAAAACTCCAAAACAATATCATTCATTGCCATTGCAGAAACCGGGTGGTACTCCTCTGCAAGAATTGGTCGATGACCAAAAAAATCTCCTTTCTTATATATATATATCAAACTTTGTTTAGCATTCAAGCTTCGTTTGAAAATTTTCACTTTGCCCTTTCTAAGAATATATAGCCCTTTCGGTATACTTCTTTCCTTATATAATAACTCTCCTTTTTCAAACTCCTTTCTAATCAGGTTTTGCTTAAGTAACTGTCTGATTTCTAGACTAAGTTTACCCAATAAATACTCAGATTTTAAAAAATAATTATTTAACCAATTTGGCTGCAATGCTTGAATTTATTACATCTTAAATATATCATATTTTTTCCAAGAATTCCAATAATTGATAAATGTCAATTATTCATTATAAATATAATGCTATATTGTAAGGCTAGCTTAAAAATAATACGATTATGAAAATAAAATCTTTCGCATTACACAATTACAAATCGATACCACAAATATCGAAATTGAGTGCAGAACAACTAGAAGCCATAGAGGTGGTTGGAAATGTATTGCCATTTAAGACCAATAATTATGTTGTTGATGAATTAATTGACTGGAATAATGTTGAAAATGACCCAATGTTTATTTTAACATTTCCACAGAAAGGAATGTTAACTGATGAGCATTACGCTAAAATGAAAGCTGCATTAGACAAAGGATTGGGTAAAAATGAACTTAAACAGATTGCCAATGAAATTCGCCTAGAGCTAAATCCACATCCCGCAGGACAGTTAGAACATAATGTACCTGAAATTAACGGTGAAAAAATTCATGGCATGCAGCATAAATACAATCAAACGGTGTTGTTCTTCCCAAGCCAAGGTCAAACTTGTCATGCATATTGCACTTTCTGTTTCAGATGGCCGCAATTTGTTGGCATGGATGAATTAAAATTTGCAACTAAGGAGGCGAGTTTATTAACTGAATACGTTAAAGCACACAAAGAAGTAACCGATGTCTTGTTTACCGGTGGAGATCCGATGATAATGAAGGCTAAAATATTTAAGACCTATTTTGATGAGTTAGTAAATAACGATTTGCCGAATCTTCAGACAATAAGAATTGGCACCAAATCGCTTTCCTATTGGCCCTATAAATTTACTACTGATGATGATGCGGATGAATTAATCGCTGCTTTTGAGGCTGCAGTACAAAAAGGCATTAATGTCTCTATTATGGCTCATTTCTCGCATCCTGTTGAACTAAAGACTAAAGCTGTTGAAGATGCCATTAAGCGTTTAAGAAGTGTAGGTGTTCAAATTCGCACACAATCTCCTATTTTGAATCATATTAATAACAATGCGGATATATGGGCTGAAATGTGGCGACTGCAAGTTAATCTGAATTGCATTCCATATTATATGTTTATCCCAAGAGATACCGGTGCTCAAGATTATTTTGCCCTTAGTTTAGAAGAATGCTGGAATATATTTAGAAATGCCTATCAACAGGTTAGTGGTGTTTGCAGAACAGTAAGAGGGCCTAGCATGTCCTGTCATCCAGGCAAGGTTCAGATTTTAGGAGTAAGCGAAGTGAAAGGAGAAAAAGTCTTTACTTTAAGAATGCTTCAAGGAAGGAACCAAAATTGGGTAGGAATTCCTTTTTTTGCAAAATACGACCCAAATGCAATCTGGTTAGATGACTTAAAACCGGCTTTCGGTGAAAATGCCTTCTTTTTTGAAGAAGAACTAAACTCGCAATACCATATTTCTGAGGATGAATCGGAATTAGTAATTTAAATTTTAGGCGTCATTTTAGACGCCTTTTTTCTTTCCATATTTTTGTACTTGCCTAAATAAATATTAACTTGACATACCAAACAAATATGTCAGGTTACCCTCCGGATAATATAGTTAAATTACCCCTGTTGGTCTTTATTAAGGGTAATTTTAAAGACTTGGAAACCCATGTTATTATTGACATGGTAGAAACAAATGAAAAAAATACGGAAAGTAAAAGTCAGCTTCGCAAGTTAATGTTCTTATCTGTTGAGGCAATCCAAAATATTCAACGCTATAGTTATCACCATTTCAAGCATCTCGATTCTACGCTAATAATGAATGATGGTAATTATTATTATATAATAACCACAAATGTTATCCCTACGGCAAAAATAGAAGAACTTGAATCCAGAATGCTAAAAATTAAGGATAAGGATAAGGAAGAATTGAATGAGTTGTACATATCAAAAATTACATCTGAAGAAAAAACGGAAAAAGGTGCAGGACTTGGATTAATAGAAATGGCTCGAAAATCTGAACAAATAAATTACAGTTTTGATAGGCTTGATGATGATTATTCTGAGTTCACTCTTTCATTGGCAATTCCGACTAAGAAAAAATCTGAGGAGATTTCAGATGTAAAAAAGGCACTTGAAATCAACAAACAACTAACCAATAATTTTATTCGGCATGAAGATTCTTTTTGCTTTATTGGTGATTTCTCTAATAAATTTATCATTACTCTTTTGGAATTTTTGATATCAAAAAGCAAACGCTTTTTGTTGAATAAAAAAACCACCATCCATTATGTTTTAATTGAATTAATTCAAAATATTAAACGGCATTCATATTCGCCTCACGGGACTAATGGTAAAGGCTACATATCATTAGAATGGTCTGATAAAGAATTGGTTTTGAACATATTTAATTACGCTGAAAACGCAAATGCTGGTAAATTAAAGGAAAAAATATTATCTTTAGGTTTAACATCAATGGAGCAACTTCAAAAGATGAGCTTAGAAATTTTATCAGATTTAGATGCAACAAATGGCTTGGGTTTAGTTGATATTAGTAAAGTCATTTATCCAAGTCGAATTGAGTGCAAAGTTGATGCTTATAAGGATGATGTTTCAAAAGTACTACTGACTTTAAAATTAGTGTAATGTCCTCTAAAACAATAATTGCAGCAAAAGAAGACACCCCAGAGGTTACCCATGAACTTCTAGATGGATTAAACCGCGTTTCAATTCAAGGAGTTTCTATGCCGGAAAACACGTTAGAATTTTATACTCCCCTTACCGACACATTGGAATCCATTTTTGGCAGTAGCGCCAAAAACCAATTAATTTTTAATTTGAATTACCTTAATTCAATGTCGAATAAACAAGTACTTAAATTGATTTTTTCTCTCTCCAAGAAAGACCCTAACATTTCTATCATTTGGAAATATGGAAACCAAGATGAATTAATAAAAATGAAAGGTGAGGAAATTAAAAACATACTTAGCGAAGTAAATATAAGCTTAGAATCCTTATGATTAAATTCTAAATCCAATAACCAACACATCATCAGTTTGAGACACTTCTCCTCTCCATGAATCTAATTCTTTAAGAACGACACTTTCTGCATCCTTAATACTTTTATTCGAAGAAATATTTGAAAGCAATACTTCAAAATTCTGCTTGTTATATTTAGTTGCTGTCGTGGTTCCACCTTTAAACTGATCTTGAAAACCATCACTCATGAGAAAAATGATATCACCTGTTGTTGCATCAACTTCAGTTTCCTTAACAATTTGGTTGAAATTATTAGTAACATCAAAAGACACTTTCGGCTCTATCCAGGTTAAGGAATTTCCTTTAGAAACATAAGCGCCGGTTCCACTTGAAGCTATTGTAATTAACTTCGAATTAATTGAAACTATTGTCAGTTCAACACCATATTCAACTTCTTTCTGATTAGAAAAAGCTTTGATTAATTCAGTATTTAATTCATTGATAATTTCTGAAGGAGAGGTTTTCTTTTTCTTCACAACAATATCCTCTAATAATCCATGACACATCACTGCCAATAATGCACCCGGCACTCCATGACCAGTGCAGTCTGCCGCAATTACCAGTTTAGTCCCGCCTTGTTCATGAAACCAGAAAAAATCACCCGATAGAATGTCCTTAGGCTTAAAAAATATAAAAGCATCTGAAAATAAATCATTGAAATGCGTTCTACTTTTCAGTAAATTTCCTTGAATAACGGATGCATAATTAATACTGCTAAGAAGTTTGTTATTGACTTTTAAAATTTCCTCATTCTTTTGACTTAATGTTCTACTGAACTTTCTCTTTTCCATCAAGTAATAAATTAAAAATCCAAAAAGCAACACGCCAACAACAATAACTGAAATCATAAATGATATCACCTTATCCGCCTGCTTTAACTCGGCATCCTTGGCTTTAATATACTTCTCCTTAAGAGCTAGTTGGGTTTCAGCACTCTTAACCTGATTTTGTAAAATCTGATAATACTCATCTGTTGGATCTAAAGAAGATAAGTATGCTTTTGAGGAGTCTAACAAACTTTTCAAATCTTCAGCACTTAAACTGGAATCGTTTAGATTTAAGCTCAATTTATGCAAAACAGAAAGATTACGCTTTATATTAGAAAGATTGGTAGAATCTCCCTTGTCTGATACTGTGATGATAGAAGGAGAACTGATTACACCTGAAACATGCACAATTTCTTTTGTTGGAAGTGCGCTAGCTATAATATTTCTTTTTGAACTATTGTTCAAGGTAACCGTTTTATCCAATAATAAACTATTTGAATGCAAAACATCTGAATTACCTGATTTTTGCTTAAAATCAATTGAGCTATGAGAAACTACACCGTTCTGGCCAATTGTAAGTTCTCCAAGATCACTTGTAGTATTATCTTCCGCCTTAACAATAAATGACAAAAGGGAGATAGCAGATTTTTCACCTTGCTCTACATAGTTGATATTTAGCTTTAATGTTGAACTCCCTGATTTATTCACAACTACCAAATATTTACCGGGCGCCGGTAGCACAAACTCATAATTGCCACTGATGTCTGTTTTTATAGTGGATTCTGTGGAACTACCCTCAACATGAATAATCACATTTGAAATTGGGCCTTCAAATGCCAGATTTTTACTTGCCTTTTTTAGCAATAATACCTTATCACCGTAAAAACCATAAACAGAGCCGTTTACTTTAAGTGACTGTCCTATTAGACTTGTTGCACAAAGTATTGGCAAAAAGAAGCTTATAAAAAATTTCGATTTCATTTTATTACAGTACAATGCAATATCGACATTTTTTTCTTGGTAGTCAATATTTCAATTAAATTAAGGATAAATTCTTTTGTGTAACAAACGTAGCTTTACACTTATAATAAATAAGCTAACTTGCGAACCTTAAATGATTATTATTGGTTATATAATTGCTGTTTTGATTGGTGTTGTATTAAGCTTAATAGGTGGAGGAGGTTCCACATTAACAGTACCCTTGCTGGTATACTTATTTGGCCTAGACCCTGTCATAGCAACCGGCTATTCTTTTTTTATTATTGCTGTTAGTAGCTCAATCGGACTATACCCAAAATATAAAGACAAATTAATTGATTTCCGAGTTGCATTACTGTTTGGCATTCCATCGATTATTACTATTCTTATTACAAGAATTTTTGTTTTACCAATAATACCTGAGACTATTTTCAATATTGGAACTTTTTTGTTTACTAAACAAATTCTTGTTATGGTACTATTCTCTGTTTTAATGATTTATTCTTCTGTGACAATGATAAGAGGTAGTAATTCCAAAATGGTTGATGAAAACTTAAAATCAAATTACTCACTACTTATTTTACAGGGGTCTATTGTAGGGAGTTTAATTAGCTTAATAGGCGCAGGAGGAGGCTTTCTAATTATTCCGGCTTTGGTGCAGTTCGCAAATTTACCAATGAAAAAAGCAGTGGGAACATCACTTTTCATTATTGCATTAAATTCAGTTTTTGGATTTGGGGGTGATTTAGTAAAGATGAATTATAATATCGACTGGCAATTCATTCTTCTACTATCAATGATGGCTGTTGTCGGTATATTTATTGGAAATATGATTTCAAAAAAAATAGCAGGCTCCTCGCTAAAAAAAGGATTTGGATGGTTTATTTTAATAATGGGTATTACAATTTTGACTGGTGAAATATTAAAGAATATTAAATAGCTGTTTTTAATAACCCAGTTGTAACTCAGGTTACACAAACATTAATTCAATTTTATTAATTTTGAGTAAATAAATTAAATATGAAAATAGAACAAATATATACCGGATGCTTGGCACAAGGGGCTTATTATATTAGCTCTGAAGGTGAAGCTGCAATCATCGATCCGCTTCGTGAAGTGCAACCTTATCTTGACAGAGCGAATGCAGATAAT
>JBFWYJ010000125.1:0-8447 GCA_050186555.1 Bacteroidia bacterium | reverse complement strand
GTTTTGTATGCATACTCTTCTAATGAAAAAGCAGAAAAAATTACAGAAAATATTGACGGTGATTTAACTGAAATGATTGTAAGTTACACCAAGTCAAAATTTCATATTCCGCTACTAACTTCATTGATACAACTCTTCAAATTTAAAAAGGCCTACAAAAGTGGAGTAAGACACCTTCATAAAAGAGGATGTAATATAAATGCCATTCAGGTAAATGTTTCTTTTCCCGCTGCTATCGCATACTTTTCAATAAATAAAATGCTTTCTAAACCAATGACTATTGTAGAACATTGGAGTGGTTACTTACAAAAAGACAATAATTATTCACGCTTTCCTGTTCCCTACTTCACGCAAAAATTAGTTAAGTGCGCCGGAAAGATTTGGTGTATTTCGAACGAACAAATTAATGCAATGAAAGGAAGAGGTTTAGTTGGCGAATATGAATTAATCTACAATGCTGTTGACACGTCCATTTTTAAAAAAACTGATGTTATACGAAACAACAACATTACCTTCTTGCATGTTTCCTCATTGGTAGAAAGAGAAAAAAATATCAAAGGCTTACTTGAGGCCTTTTTAATTTTAAAGAAAAAAGGCGTTGATATGCAATTAAACATTATTGGCGGGGAAAATGAAATAATAAAATATTGGCAAAAATTTTGCGCAACGAACCAATTAAACAATATACATTTCCTTGGCTACCAAAACCAACAATCAATTGCTGAACAAATGAATCAAGCTGATGCGCTAATTTTGCCAAGTTTTTTCGAAGGCCAACCTGTTGTTGTGTTAGAGGCACTAGCCTGCGGTTTGCCTGTTATTGCCGGCAAGGTAGGTGCTTTGCCAGATATCATTAAGCCGGAATTTGGGATATTAACAGAAGATGTTAAGGCTGATACAATTGCCAAAGCCATCATGCAATTTTTAAAAAATAAAGACATGTTCAACTCTGATAAAATGGTTGCTTTTGCTATAGAAAATTTAAGCCTGCAAAAAGTTGGAAAGTTTTTGAATGCTTACTATTCTAAATTCGATTGAACAAGATTGGTTAAATAAACAAATTGCTCCACAGATAATTGTTCTGGTCTTTTATTCAATATCTCATCATCAACTTTCTTTCCAGCAGGTAAAAAAGATTTAATGGTGTTTCGAATTGTTTTTCTCCTTTGGTTAAAAGTTGTCTTTACAACTTTGAAAAATAAGTCTTCGTCACAGTCTAATTTCTTTCGAGAATTTCTCTCCAATCTAATAACAGCACTCTTTACTTTTGGCGCAGGTTTAAAAACATTTTCATGTACAGTGAACAAATATTCAATATTATAATACGCCTGCAAAAACACGCTTAAAATTCCATATGTCTTAGACCCAGGAGATTCTGCAATACGCTCAGCCACTTCCTTCTGAAACATCCCTACAACAAACCTTACTTTATTCTTATTCTCCAAAACCTTGAACGTTATTTGGCTAGAAATGTTGTAGGGGAAATTTCCAATTACGGATAGTTCAGAATCATTAGAAATTGTATCCAAGTCCATTTTCAAAAAATCAGCTAACATAAACTGGTTTTCGTGTTCCGGGTATGTTTTTTTTAAAAAAGCAACAGATTCTGAGTCAACATCTATAGCCAGAAAATGGGGTTCCGAGATAAGATATTTAGTTAAGACGCCCATTCCGGGGCCGATTTCAAGAATCATTTCTTCTTTGGGGATTTTACTAGTAAGTGAATCCACAATGCGTTTTGCAATCCCTTCGTCATTAAGAAAATGCTGCCCTAAATGTTTCTTAGCTCTAACCGGATCGGACATTATTCAATAATTTCAAGAATTGTTCTAAATGCAACAAACTTATCTTTGTATTTTGAATTGTGTTCTGCTTGCAATTTTGGAGCAAATTGAGTCTGATATTTCTCAAGAATATCCATATCGGTAAATTTATATTGCAGAGAATAAGTAGTTCCTTCATCCTCAACCTTTAGCACTTTTACAATTTGATTTTCCACGAAACAACCGGTATTCAGGACATCAGGAATATGTACTTTTTTCATCCAATTAAGCCACTCATCGTGAACATCATTGGATATATTTACAGTAACGTTGTATATAAACATCCTTAAAAATACAACATATTTTACACACTTATTTGCGTTTTTTATATAGGTTCTTTAAGCCTTTTTTGTACTTTTAAGAAGGAATATTTTAACCAAAACAGGTTAACTAATTCTGTATTAGAACCAGATAAATTACAATGAAAACGGACTTTATAGACGAATTGAAATGGAGGGGCTTATTGCATGATGTTATGCCCGGCACTGAAGAATTACTGAATAAAGAAGCGGTAAGTGGTTATATCGGTTTTGATCCAACAGCAGACTCACTGCATGTTGGCAGCTTGCTTCAAATTATTACATTAATGCGTTTTCAAAAATCCGGACATAGACCCATTACATTAATTGGAGGCGCTACAGGTATGGTTGGCGACCCAAGCGGTAAAAGTGCAGAAAGAAATCTGTTAGATGAAAAAGCGCTGGAAAAGAATGTTGAAGGGCTCAAAAAGCAGTTAAATCATTTTTTGCATTTTGATGAGGGCAAAGCAGAACTCGTCAATAACTACGATTGGATGAAAGAATATTCTTTTATCAATTTCATTAGAGATGTTGGAAAACACCTGACGGTAAATTACATGATGGCTAAGGATTCTGTTAAGAATAGATTGGAAACAGGTATGAGTTTTACAGAGTTTAGCTATCAATTACTACAGGCGTATGATTTTTTATGGTTGTATGAAAATAAGAACTGCCGAGTTCAACTAGGAGGGAGTGATCAATGGGGAAATATTACTAGTGGTACAGAATTAATCAGACGAAAAATAAATGGCGAGTCATTTGCCATTACAACACAGCTAATTAAAAAAGCAGACGGTACTAAGTTTGGAAAAACTGAATCCGGGAATATTTGGTTAGATGCTGCTAAAACATCTCCTTATCGTTTTTATCAATTTTGGTTAAACAGCTCCGATGATGATGCAAAAAATTATATCAGATACTTTACTTTCCTAACCAAGCAAGAAATTGAAAGTATTGAGGCAGAACATAATAATGCGCCACATTTAAGGTTACTTCAAAAAGCCTTGGCAAAAGAGCTTACGTGCCTTACACATAGCATTGAAGCGTACGAACATGCGGTGCATACAAGTGATGTGTTGTTTAAAGGAGATCTAAATGATTTGGCAAAATTGGACGAACAAACTTTTCTAGATATTTTTGATGGTGTACCCATTAACTCCATCAGTAAATCTGAATTTGAGGCAGGAATACCTATCTTGGAATTACTAACAGATAAAACACAAATTTTTTCAAGCAAAGGCGAAGCAAGAAAGATGTTACAATCCGGAGGTATTAGCTTAAATAAAGAAAAAATCACTGACATTCAACTGGTAATTCATCTATCTCAATCAATAAATAATAAATATTTAATTCTTCAAAAGGGTAAAAAGAATTTTTACCTCTGCAACGTAATAGATTAAAATGGCGCTTAAGCAATCACTTTCATTAAAGCAGCAACAAAAGCTGTTACCGCAGCAAATACAGTTGATGAAATTGTTGCAGTTACCTACTATTGCTTTGGAGGAAAGAATTAAAGAAGAACTAGAATTGAATCCGGCATTAGAAGAAGACACCGGAATCGATGATGATGAAGAACTATATAGTAATGAAGATTCAGATATCAATGAAACAGAACTTGAATACGATGAGAATGGAGACATAAAAGAAAACGAAGCAGACAGAATTGAGGACAAGGTTGAAATGGAAGACTATATGGATGCCGAGGAATTAGATTCATATAAGTATGAAATCAGTAATAAAGGTGCGGATGATGACTCAAGAGAATATGTTGTAGTTGACGGCCCTGATTTTCATTTACAACTAGAACAACAGCTTGGCTTACG
Source organism: Bacteroidia bacterium (assembly GCA_050186555.1). Lineage (GTDB taxonomy): Bacteria > Bacteroidota > Bacteroidia > B-17B0 > Aurantibacillaceae > Aurantibacillus. The sequence goes on along the minus strand of JBFWYJ010000125.1, from coordinate 4,502 downwards.
CGATTTAGAAGATACTGAATATACCATTGGCAACTATTTAATTGGATGTATTGATTCTGACGGCTATATGAGGCGCCCTATAGAAATGATAGTAGACGATTTAGCGTTTAACTATAACATAGAAACAACAATTGAAGCAGTAGAAAATGTCCTTAAAATCATTCATTCTTTTGACCCTGCAGGAGTTGGAGCAAGAACGATTCAAGAATGTTTATTGATTCAATTAGAAAGAAAAAAGGAACCGGATAAAAACACGTTAAATGCAATAGATATTGTTCGTGATTACATGGATGATTTTAGTAAGAAGCATTATGAAAGAATTTTAAAGAAACTCGATATTTCAACAGATCAACTAAAAGAAGCTATTGAAGTAATTACGCATTTAAATCCCAAACCCGGCGATAACAACAGTTCAATTGGCGGACAAAGTGAGATTATTCCTGATTTTATTGTGAGTGTTAATGAAGGCAAACCTGAATTTTCTATTAATTCTAGAAATATGCCAGAATTAAAAGTGAGTAAGGAATATATCACCATGTTGCAAGAATATGCCAAGCAAAAAACAAAAGACGGAAAAGAAGCCAGCAGCTTTATAAAAAGCAAAATAGAAAGTGCTCAGTGGTTTATTGAAGCTTTAAATCAAAGATATTTAACCTTAATGGTTTGTATGCAAGCCATATTAGAGTTTCAAGAAGAATATTTTATTACAGGAGATGAAAGCAATTTGAAGCCAATGATTTTGAAAGACATTGCAACAAAAGTTGATTTAGACATCTCTACGGTTTCTAGAATGGCTAACTCTAAGTACGCCCAAACACCCTATGGCACATTTTTACTTAAAAGTTTTTTCAGCGAAAGCATGAGTACTGAAAGTGGTGAAGAAGTTAGTTCGCGTGAAATAAAAAATATTTTGCAGGATTGTATATCTGCAGAAGACAAAAAGAAACCACTTACAGACGATGCACTTTGTGATATCCTTAAAGATAAAGGCTATACAATTGCGAGAAGAACTGTAGCCAAATACCGCGAACAATTAGAAATTCCTGTGGCCAGAATGAGAAGAGAAGTTTAAATGTCTGACGTATCTCTAAAATACATTAAGCAATTAGACGGATTAAGGTGTTTTGCCATTATCTCTGTAATGATTGGTCATTTTATTTCATGGGAAACAGACTCAAATTGGATTAAACACACGCCCTGGGGACATGGTGTTATTTTGTTTTTTGTACTCAGCGGTTATCTGATTACCCAAATATTATTAAGACAAAAACATAGTGTTGATTCTAAAATTATATCTATTAAACAATCATTGATTACTTTCTATTCAAGAAGATTATTAAGAATCTTTCCAATATACTATCTGTTGATTGCTTTTCTATTCTGGATAAATTTTGAAAATACTAGAGAGATTTTTCCGTGGCTAGCGACGCATAGCACGAATTTATATCAATGTATAAACAACGTATACGTTGGGCAATTTAATCATTTTTGGTCCTTAGCGATAGAAGAGCAGTTTTATTTGTTTTGGCCTCTATTAATATTATTGATTCCAAAGAATAAAACGCTCAATGTAATTATTATAGTTGCTCTTCTTTCCGTCTTAAGCAGGGTTTTTCTAGGATTGTTTTATCAAGACAAATGGATGGTAGCAGCATACTTTACCAGCACACAATTCTTTCCACTGTCTCTCGGAGCTTTGCTTGCCCTTCATAACATAAAGGAGATAAAATTAATTCGATTAATTGATAATTCAATATTTACCTACATTATTGTTTTTATTTATCTGATTAGTTACTATGTTTTCTCGTATAAACTAAAATTGTCTTGGTTCAATGTTTACATTGATGAGTACTTATTTGCCATAATGTCCTTTTCAATAGTTAATACGGCTTCAAAAAATGGATTTAAATTTATTTTGAAAAATATATTGGAACACGATATAGTTGTTTTTACCGGGAAAATCTCTTATGGCATGTATTTGTTTCACTTATTTGTACCTACATTGTTTTGGAATTACATTTCAGTAGAATATAACCTTCATCTTGACCATAAAGGTTTTATGTGGTTTATGTATTTTGTACTGACATACTTGCTTGCAATTGCTTCTTATTATGCCATAGAGTTACATTTTAACAAACTAAAAAAATTCTTCTCATATAAATAATGATTTTTGCCTCTCCTATATTTCTTTTAGTTTTTTTACCTCTTGTCTTAATTGGTTACCTATTAATCCCCAGAAAAGTTAAAAACATTTTTCTTCTTATCTCAAGTATTGTTTTTTATAGTTGGGGAGCGCCCAAATTTATTTTTGCCATATTAATTACTACAACAATTGATTTTTTCTTAGCAAGATTAATATATTATTCCAACACTTCATTCAAACGAAAAATAGCATTGACGTTTTCAATAGTAATGAACGTTGGTTTCTTATTTTACTTTAAGTATTGTAATTTCTTCATTGAAAATCTTAATAACATTCTTTCTGCATTTAACCTGAATGGTTTGCCGGTACTTAACGTTGTTTTACCAATTGGAATTTCCTTCTATACATTTGAAAGCATTACTTACTTGGTTGATATTTACAGAAGAATCCATAAGCCGTTAAATAATTTTTGGGACTACCAATTGTATATTTTGTTTTTTCCGAAGCTAATTGCCGGGCCAATTACCCGTTATCATGAAATTGCTGATCAAATAACAGAAAGATTCAATTCTGATGTCTTCCAAAATATAATATTCGGATTCTCGAGATTCTGTTTAGGACTGGCTAAGAAAGTGTTATTGGCAAATACAATTGGAGAATATGCGGATTTTGCATTTAATGATAACTCCATATATACTAACTCAAGCTTAGCTTGGATGGCATCGATAGCTTATACATTGCAAATATACTTTGACTTCTCTGGTTATTCTGACATGGCAATTGGTTTAGGTAAAATGTTTGGCTTTGATTTGCCGGAAAATTTCAACTTCCCCTATATTTCAAAAAGCATCACAGAATTTTGGCGAAGATGGCATATGACTTTAGGAAATTGGATGAAAAACTATCTTTATATTCCGCTTGGTGGCAACAAAGTCAATACAAAACAAAGGCTTTTCTTTAATTTATTTTTAGTTTTTCTTCTATCCGGCTTTTGGCATGGTGCTGATTGGAACTTCATTATTTGGGGAATAGCTCATGGCACAATGATCGTAATTGAAAGATTAGCGGGAGAAGAAAAGTTATCGAAAATACCATCAATACTTAGAATAGTATTAACGTTTCTATTCGTAAACATAGCATGGATTACTTTCAGAACGGTTAACATCCATGAAAGTATGAGTATCTACCACTCCATGTTTTCATTCCATTTTCAGCCAATTAAAATCACAAATTATCATTCTTTTTATCTTACTATCGGCTTGTTACTTTCACTCGGTCTTTTAAACACAAAATATTTTAAGCTAAGTAATTATTTTTATGAATATGCCTGGGATTCTAAAAATTCGATTTATTTCACAATAATGGCTATAACACTTTTTACTATGAGCGTGTCCTTCATATTTGGCTTTGGCTTTAACCCCTTTATTTATTTCAGGTTTTGAGCTCATTAATAAAATACATATTATTTATAGGTATAGTTTTTTGTCTTTTATTAAATATTGTGCAAGAACTAACCCATTTCAAAACTACTTATCCTTTAAGTGGAGCTGTTACTATACCGGATAACGTTAAATTTTCATTTGATAAATGGTTTAACGGAACATATCAAGAACAAAAGGAAAACTATATTAAGTCTACTTTTGGGTTTGCAAATCTCTATGTAAAAACTAAAAACCAAATTGAATACAGCCTGTTTAAAAAAGTTAATGCAGGAGGCGTTGTTGTAGGTAAAAATGGATGCTTATATGAAGAAAACTATATAACCGCATATAATGGCGATGATTTTGTTGGTTATGATAGCATTGAATTTGTTTGCAATCAATTGAAAGAAATTTCAGATAGCCTGGAGAATCATAATAAGCATTTGCTGCTGATCTTTAGTGCCGGGAAGGCGTCTTTTTATCCGGAATTTATTCCGGATAAGTATGTAGATGGCAAACCTGGTGCTACAAACATGAAAACCTTCATTGAAATAGCGAGAGAAAAAAACTTACATTATTTAAATTTCTATGACTATTTCAATAACAACAAAAACAACTATCCTTTTAAATTATTTCCACTTGGTGGCATACATTGGAGCAAGTTTGGGGAAATGCTGGTCTTACAACAGCTTAGTGATAAAATGAAATCATTTGGATATGAACAACCTCACATAGGAATTACCGGATTCAATATTTCAACAATTGCTGAAGGGAGTGATGATGACATAAAAAAAGGATTAAACTTATTGTTTGATTTTAATAAAGAATTACTAGCCTACCCAAAATACAAATTTGATTGGGAAGATATTGTATTACCAAACTGCTTAGTTATATCCGACAGTTATTTTTTCGGTTTATTCGGAGATGGTTTGTCGTCA
>JBFWYJ010000124.1:0-8460 GCA_050186555.1 Bacteroidia bacterium | reverse complement strand
ACATCATCCACTTGTTCCATGCTTCCTTTCCAATCTAGAAAGGCCTTCTCGAGAAGTTTACATTGTTTTTTCATCGGTAAATTTTTGTTAGAAAAAAGCAAATCTGAAAATTGTCTCTACTTAAACTTTTTTCCTTTTGGCCCGCCAAACTGATCAGCAAAACCATCTGTAAATAAATACAATAAACTTCCTTTAGATAATTTTAATGAATGTGTATTAAATGGTTTATAAACTTCGCTTTTACCTATGGGCTGTTTTGTAGCCTTTATCTCTTGCATTTCACTTTCCCCTTCAATATACCATAACGGATTGTTTGCTCCTGCCCAGGCAATTTCCCTGCTTTTTAAATCAATCACGCAAAGCGATATATCCATTCCGTCTTTCACATCATGCAAGCTTTTTTTGAATGTTTCCACCACCAACTCAGTTACCTTGTCTAATATTTCTCCCGGTTTTACTAAGCCAAGTTCTCCGACTGCTTTGTTCAATGCATTACTGCACACAACACTTACCATCGCACCTGGAACGCCATGTCCTGTACAATCCGCAGCAGCAATAATAAAATAATCACCTTTTTGTTCAGCAAAATAAAAATCTCCTGCTACTATATCCTTCGGTTTATAAAGCACGAAACTTTCCGGCACGGTTTCATAAATTTCTTCGATAGGAGGCATTATCGCCTCTTGTATTCTCTTAGCGTAAACTATACTATCTATAATCTCGTGATTTTTTATACTGATAATTCTGTTCTTTTCTTCCAGCTCTGCTTCAAATTTTTCATTGTTATCTCTGAAATACATGATGATATAAAATATCACCAGGAATACCGTTAATTGCGAAAGTACGTAATAAGCTTGTTTATAAGAATCCTCCAGAACTACAAGCGGTTCATAATTATTTTGAAACCAAACTATAAAAAGAAATACCAAAATGTTTACAGCGAACATTAAATAAATTGTACGTTTTCTTTTAAAAAGGATTAATGGAATAGCAGATGTTGTTAAAATCAAATATTTATCACCCATCAAATTTCCGTTATGAATACATACAAACGTTAAAAAGCTAAGTGGTAACAAAGCGAAGTAATACCTACAAAAAGAAAATAATTTCTGTTTGTTTAATAAAGGCGGTAATGCAAATAAAAATGTAAAAGGAATAGTATACACCAAGACTTCAGATAAATTCAAGAATGGGACTGTTAAGCTAAATGCCAACATTAAGAAAGTATTGATAATACTCATTCTATTAATGAATAGAATTCCCTTTCGGTTTATGGAAGCATTAGCTTGATAATAACCTGCATAGGCAACTGAGTTAAAAGCATTGTCTATCCACTTTTTAATCGACATCTAGCTTATTATACAGCTATGAATTCAATTGGTTTCAAAAGTCTGTTAATCTTTTTAACAAATAAAAAGTCTCACTCTTTTTAGAGTGAGACTTAAACGATTTAATCGATGAAAACTAAATATTAATCTATCATTTCAACACTTCTTTTAATAAAGTTAGTTAAGCTCTCACCTTTCAATAATCCTTGTGAAAGCAAAGCCAAATCTGCGGCCTGTTTTGCTAAATTCTTCTGTTTACCTTCATCACTTTCATTCAGAATTTTAGTAATTAATGGATGATTAGAATTCACAATCAAATTATACATGTCCGGCATGTTCCCATAGAATCCCATCGCTCCACCACCTCCTAACTGATTCATATCTTTCATTCTTCTCATAAACTCCGGTCTGGTAATAATCATTGGGGCGTCCTTCTCGCTTAAGTTTTCAAACACCACTGTAAATTGTTCTTTACTTACCGAACCTTCAACAATCGGTTTGATTTTATTTTGTTCTTCTTCTGTAAGTTTACTTACCGTATTTTCTTCTTTATTGATGAGTTTATCTATCGTATCTGAATCTACACGCACAAAGCTTGTGTCCTTTAATTTAGACTCCAAATGATTGATGTAATGCGGGTCAAGCATGGTATCCATCAATAGTACTTCATAACCCCTTTCCTTTGCAGAATCAATATAAGCATGCTGTTCTGCAACATCGGTTGCATACAAATAAATTAGCTTTTTGTCCTTATTTGTTTGTGAGACTTTTACCTTATTCTCAAATTCTTCGAATGTATAATATTGGCCCTCTGTGTTTTTTAGTAGCGAAAATTTCACCGCCTTTTCATAAAACTTCTCATCACTAATCATTCCATATTGTACAAATATTTTGATATCATCCCATTTCTTCTCAAATTCTGCCCTATCCTTTTTAAATATCTCTTCTAATTTGTCTGCAACTTTCTTGGTTATATGTCCTGAAATCTTTTTTACGTTACCATCTGCCTGCAAATAACTTCTTGAAACGTTTAATGGAATATCCGGACTATCAATCACACCTCTTAACAGGGTTAAAAAATCCGGTACAATATTCTCTACATTATCTGTAACAAATACCTGATTGCTGTATAACTGAATACGATCCTTAGGCATTTCCAGCTTATTGCTAAGTTTTGGAAAGTATAAGATACCCGTAAGGTTAAACGGATAATCAACATTTAAATGAATATGAAATAAGGGTTCTTCAAATTGAAATGGGTATAGCTCTCTGTAAAATGCTTTATAATCTTCGTCCTTTAAATCAGTCGGTTTCTTTGTCCATGCCGGAGCAGGATTATTGATGATATTATCAACTTCAATTTCTTTTGACTTTTGATCTTCTTCCTTCTCTCCTTCCTTTAAAGGCTCTTTTACATATTCCTTTTTTGTACCGAACTTAATTTCTACCGGTAAAAACTTACAGTATTTCTTTAATAAATCTTCAATCTTATGGTTTTCAAGATATTCTTCACAATCATCAGCTATATGTAAAACTATATTTGTTCCTCTGCCTTTCTTATTGGAAATCTCCTCCATTTGGTAATCCGGACTTCCATCACAGGTCCAATGCACTGCTTTAGCACCCTTTTTATGTGATAAAGAAAATATCTCGACCTTGCTTGCTACCATAAAAGCACTGTAAAATCCTAATCCAAAGTGTCCGATTACAACATTTTTATCTACTTTATCTTTATACTTATGAACGAACTCTTCAGCACCACTAAAAGCAATTTGATTGATGTATTTCTCAACCTCATCTTTGGTCATTCCAATACCCTTATCCTTTATGGTAATTGTTTTGGCCTTCTTATCTACCTCAACTTCAATTTTTAAGTCTCCTAATTCACCTGACACTTCTCCAATTGAACTTAGTGCTTTTAATTTCTGCGTTGCGTCTACAGCATTGCTAACCAATTCTCTTAAAAAGATTTCGTTGTCGCTGTAAAGGAATTTCTTGATTATCGGGAAGATGTTCTCTGTTTGTACATTAATTTTTCCTGTGCTCATATCAATAACTTTTGCGCTTTATACATTAAAAACTATGCCATTGCCTAAAAAGTGACAATTTGACAAGGAAACAGGAAAATAATGTGAATTTTGACTTAGAATTTACTGCGTAAACGAGCTTTATTGGAAGTTTTCTTCTTCTTGTATAAAATGTACCCGGCTGTGAGTTGAACAGTAAAATAAGAATCTAAATTAGTATCTCCTCTTTGAGCAGGAGTACCATCAGCAGCCGGAGATGAGAAACCATAAATATTTCCTTTATTTGGATCAGCCATTTCAACTGCTTTTGGTCCATAAGCGGCTGCCAAGGCAACCGGGTCGTAATAACGACTTCCAACATCATCTATATAATCAGTAAACAATTTTCTATAACAAAAATCTAATCCGAAGGTCCACTTTTTATTAATAACTCCACGAATATAGGCTCCAAGAGGAATAGCCACCTGTACTTTCTTATATTGCTTTGGTCCGCCCGGCAAGCCCTGTCCCTCAGTATGCAGAGGATGGAGCTTCACATATTTCCCTGAAGCATCTCTACCTTTAGGATTGTGATAAAATACGGAAACACCTGTATAAGCAAAGTAAGACCAATTGACTCTTAATTTTTTCTGACTTAGCGAACGTTTAATTGTGTAACGATTACGCAAACGAGTTTCGAAATAACCAATTTCTACCCTTGGGGTTAACTCATAAATGTTATTTTTAAAATTCAAATTACGGTTGTTACGATAGATATCCTGAGTAGAGGCGTCATCCCCTTTTAAAGTACTCCAGTTAAATACTCCGGAAAAATTCAACCACTTACGGTATTGGTATCTGTATCCTGCTCCAAACGCAGTTCTGGTCATATTGAAATCTAAATCAGCCGGACTAAAATCCGTGCCTTTTTTATCTCTTCCACCCAAATCTCCAAGAAAGTGGGAAGATCCCATCATAATAAATACTTCCTGACGGTATTTCTTCCAGTCGCCCGGTCTGCCATACCATTGAGCATGCACATCCACAGAAGCAAATACAAGCGAAGTAATAAGTATTAGTATCCTGTTTTTCAAATAATTAGACTATCCACTAAACCGATAAAGTTACAAAAAAATATTTGTTCCAATATTAAATTTCGTTTTATTTTAACAATTAGCTTGTGAATTATTAAAGTAGTTTGGGATTAAAATTAACCAGGTACACTTGGTCTGTAGCCCTTGTTATTGCTGTATAAAGCCATCTGATGAAGCTTTTATCCATCATTTCATCGCTTAAGTAACCATGATCTATAAATACACATGGCCACTGGCCACCTTGTGCTTTATGGCAAGTAATTGCGTAACTAAACTTAACTTGGAGTGCGTTATAATGCGGGCTTTTCTTTAAATAAGCAAATTTTAAAGCACTATCCGACAAATCCTCAACATCCATTAAAACTTCCTGCTGTAATAACGAAAATGACTCATTACTCATGGCTGCTTGATCTTGATACAAGCTTTCTAAAATTAATTTTGCTTCAATTTCTTTATCATTAAGATCTGTAAATCGAAGCAAACAGTCTGCAAATTCAAATCCATATAATTTCTCACGACGGATAATTTTTGATATTTCCATCATATCGCCATTTGCAATAAAATCTCCTTTTCTACCAATCTCATTTAACCAATAATAATTGTTTTTCACAACCATTAAATTATCTCCGGCATTGATGTCTTCTTCAAACAATTGAATTCGGTTGCGAATATTCTTGTTAAATAGATTAGCCCTTTTGTTACTTCTAGTAACGATTAGAACATTTTCCATGCCATATTGAGAGTACGCTTGATTGAGCTGATCTTCCAAACTCTCACCCATCACATTAAAACAATCATCTGTTTGTTCTATCTTAGGCAATACAAATTCAGGTTCAAGCAACGAAATTCTTAGTTTAGTTGCATTGTATAAAATTCCGCTGTCTTCTTTTTGCCTTTCAACTGTCGTTAATTCTCTTAATACAATTTCTGAAGAATACCGTGTTTTAAGAAATTCTGGATTCAAGGCCTGACTATCTTCACTTCCAACCGGAGGTAATTGTGCCGTATCTCCTATTAGAATCAGTTTGCAATTATTCCCGGAATGAACATATTCTAACAGTGACGATAACAAATCATTTTGTAAATATTCATCTTGCCTTACCCCTATCATTGAAGCTTCATCAACAACGAAAATGGTATTTTTGTGAGGGTTGTGACTCAATACAAATCTTTGTCGACCACCAAATTCAGCAACCTGAAATATTTTGCGATGAATTGTAAATGCTGTTCTCTGACTGTAACCGCTAAGCACTTTAGCCGCTCTTCCGGTTGGTGCCAACAATACACTTTTGTAATTTGTATTTGAAAGTGCATTAGTAAATGCAGCAAGCAAACTGCTTTTTCCTGTTCCGGCGTAACCCTTTAATAAAAAAAGTTGGTTGTATGAGGAATGGAAAACGAATTCTGACAGTGCCTTTATTGCTTCACTTTGTTGAGCGTTTGCTACGAATTTAAGTTTAGAACAAATAGAATTATATAAGGTCGTTGAATTCAATTTTTAATACTGAATTACCACAAAACCTTTGATTATTTCAAAATCGCAATTATTGACTTCTGCAATGTAATAATAAGTTCCTGAAGGGAGCTTTCCGCTTGTTAGGGTTTTCCCATTTGCGTCTCCATTCCAATTATTTTGATAGTCATCAGATTTATAAACCAAATTACCCCATCGGTTGAATACTTGTAATTTAATTCCTTGAATTAAATTACCTTTATAGGAGAATAAATCATTAATGCCATCATCATTTGGCGTAAATACCTCCGGAAATTCAATCGGAATTTTTTCAACAACCTTAATGCTAAAAACAGAACTTGCAGTACATGTTCCTTCTGAACCAATCAAAGTATAAGTTGAACTTACGTCTGGTTTAAATTTTATTGGCAACTGGCTAATAATATCAGGCAATAATGTGAATGAATTAACACCATTCATGTTAACATCAATTGTTTCACCGAGACAAACTACAGAATCACTTATTTCAAAATCCATGTTAGGGAAAATACCTATATTAATATTTGTAGTTGTTTTACAACCCAATGTATCATCCGCTATTACTGAAATAGAAAATGAATTAATCATTGATATATCAATCGAATTCGAAACCGAATTGAATGGCAACCAGGTATATGAATTTGCGCCGGAAACATTTAAAGTAACAGTTGTTCCCTTCAGAACGCATGAGTCATTGGGTGTTTTCGTAATACCAATACTCGGTATAGGATTTACAATAATACTAATTGAATCTTTATTAAAACATCCATTAGATTCTCCAAATAAATAATAAAATTGTGAATTAATTGGCATAACACTAATAGATGAATTTATCGCTGGAATTGGCGACCAAGTATAATTATTTGCGCCTGAGCCACTCAATATTACACTATCACCTAAACAAATGCTTGTTGAAGTACCAACGATATCAACAGCCGGCACATTATTAACCAAAATTGTTGCTGTATGCGCTCCATTACATCCTGAATCACTGCCTATTAAAGTATATGACGTGGTTACTGAAGGGCTTACTGAAATAGAGTTTGAATTTACGCCCATTGGTAACCAAGTGTAAGTGACTCCACCAAGTCCTGTAATTTGAACCGTTTCACCATTACAAATGGAAACAAATGATGGGTCAATGCTTATAATAGGAGACGGTATAACGTCTATCGAAATTGTTTTACTTGCAATACATCCTCCATTTGCAGCACTTACAGTATAAATATTTGTAATGGAGGGAGTCACAATAATAACGGATCCATTACTTGCACCAGGATACCAAGTATAAGATGTTGAGCCAGTAGCAGACAATGTCGCACTGGTACCGTTGCAAATTGTATTGGAAGTAGATGCAACTGTATAATTTGGGATTGGATCAACTATCAAAGAAATTGTCTTACTGTCTATGCAACCATTATTATAATTTCCACTTACAGTGTATGTTGTGCTTGTTGTTGGAGTAACCACAATAATTGAAGTGGTATTATTACTTGGTAACCAGGTATAGGTTGTTGCGCCATTGACTGTGAAGGTGGCATTACCTCCAAGACAGATATTATTTGTACTGCTAATTATCGACAATGTCGGAGACGGATCAACATTCACAATCACGCTGTTTGCACCTAAACATCCTAATGAGGAGGAACCAACAAGCGTGTATAATGTTGAAATTGTTGGACTAACAGCAACAGATGATCCTATAATTGAAAGTGGAAACCAAGTATAGCTTGAAGCACCTGTGGCTGTAAGTGTAACGGTCTCATTTGAATTTGAACAAATGCTAGTAGGTGTTGAAACAGCAGAAACTGTCGGAGTCGGCTCCACATTAAGTGTAAACACTTTATCAGATAAACAATTTCCACTTTTACCACTAACTGTAAATACAGAACTCGCACTAGGTGAAAAAGAAATACTAGCGCTAAATGAATTTATAGGTTGCCAAGTATAAGATCCTGCACCTGAAGCAGTAAGTGTTGTACCCTTTCCGGAGCAAACAATTGAAGGTGCAGTGCTTATTGAAATTGTAGGGTTTGGTGAAACACTCACTAAAATAGAGGCTGTTGAACTACACGCACCAGGCAAATCTGCAGTTACAGAATAAGCGGTTGTAACAGATGGAGTTACAACAATGACACTCCCAGTTATTGATCCGGGCTCCCAAGTGTAATTTGTAGCACCAGTAACTGTTAGTGTTGTAGAATTCCCTTCACAAATAACATTACCGGGTGAGCTACTTATCGAGATAAATGGTCCGCTTTTTACATGTAAAGATTTACACTTAATTGCTTTATTGTATTTTGTATCATTATTAATTAATGAAACTTGGTAATTTCCCGCAGCTGTGAATGTTATGGCAGGTGGATTACTTAATGTTGATGAAGGTACTGATTGACTAACTAAACTTGCATATTTTAATCTTGATAGCGTATGATTATTTGCATTTGTAACGAAGGCGTATACAGTATCTGAAACGCGATATTTTTCTATATCGTGCGGAAATGAAAATCCGGCAAAATTACCTAATCCATTGTAAGATA
>JBFWYJ010000123.1:0-8462 GCA_050186555.1 Bacteroidia bacterium | reverse complement strand
GAAATTGCCGCTTCCAGGAATTCCCAAAACTTTACCGGTTGCACCAACGTTTATTCCATAGGAGATATTATCTTTCATATTAAACTCCTTTTTTACAATGTCTCCGTTAAAGTCATCCGGTAAACCTCTCATATTTCTTGTTATTGAACCAGGATTAATATTCCACCCTAATCCAACCCAGCTAGCTTCCTGATCCATTGTTATTCCAGAACGATAGCTTAGATTAACAGGATATCCATCAACATCAAGAAGTGGAATGTTATATGAAAAATCACCTGTAAAAGGATCAACCATATCCGTAGTACCAACCGGTGTGAAAGAACTGCACTCTGGTTGCGCAGGCCCATTTGTAAGTGCTAAAGCAACTGATGGTGATATTACTTCAATTAGAATATTCAATGCGAAGAAAAATGCGATGTGTCTTTTATACTTATAGATACTTTTATACATAATTATGTTTTAAGTGTTGGTTGACGCAGAATAATTTCCTTTGGGATTTTTATATTAATATTTCCATTCTCAAAAACTCTATCAAAATAACAAAAGGTTAAATCACCACTTAATGAAAGATTTTCATCAAAAACCATAGTAAAAGTCAAAAATGGATCTATTCCAAAAGTTCTTTCAAAATGCACCACAGAAGGCTTAATTGTATCATTGTTAACAATTATTTTTATATCATTTATTATACTGTTCGCATAATAAGCTAAACGGTTAGAGTACTGGCTTTCGTCTTCCAGTTTATACTTTAGTAACTCGTTCCTGTTTTTATCTGACCAAATTCTTAAAGTAAAATGTTTTGTTTCGCCAAGTTCCTTTCTTTTTATATTAATTAAAGACTCATCTAATTCAAGGTCTTTATTCTCTTTTAATATTATGTAGTCGGTTGGTTCAAAATGTACTTGAAAATTAAACTCCCCCATTCTCTTATGGTATTTAAATATCCCATCTTCACTTTGTACAACATTAATTAAGTTTTCTTTCTTGATGTGCTTAACCTGATTAAGAATACTAATCAATTCAGTTTTATCTCTGTATCTAGGCTCTGAAATGCTTATAGCACCATCACTTTTACTGCTATTACTACATGCAAAAACCAACATGATAATTGATAGGAAACAAGAATATCTAATAATATCGAATTTCAAGTTAATTGCCTTTATATTTTTGATTAATAAATGCCGTAACTGCATGCGTAATGTTTAATGTAGAATCAGCATACATAATATTGCCATTTCCAGATGTACCGTAAATTATTTTATACTTTTCCACTTCGCCAAATTCTTTCACATACTGATTTAATTGCTTAACAATTAGTTTATCAAACCGATCAGTATCTTCAGAGGTTTTTCTTTCATAGGATTCTTTTAAGCTTAAAAACCGTGATTTACTTCTTTCAAATTCACCAATAATTGAGGAATCTTTTCTGTCGCCAAGTTTTGCATAGAGCAGTTTCAATTCCAGTTCTAAGCTATCTAACACTGCAATTCTTTTTTCCTTTATCGATGTCAGCTCATTTTCAAGCTGTTTTTTGTATTCAAAATCATTAAATATTAAATTTATATCCACGTAACCTACCTTCTCATCGCTATGGCAGGAAGAAAGTATAATAGAAACGATTATTAAATAGACCAATCTCATCATTTTTTCATTTTTAGGACGAATTTTTCATTCTTTTCATTTATTACTTCTAGCTTATAAAATCCACTAGATAGGTTAAGGCTTGCCACGCTAAAATAATATCTATTATCGCCAAGTTTCTTCAATAGTGACGGAGGCCCTGAAATAATATTGTTTTCACCATCCAATATTTGATACTGAAGATTGCCATCATTGTATTCACCATCATACTTGAATCTTATCTTGTCATTAGAAATTATATAATATCCACCATCGTACTCTTTCTTCAATACAGCGTATGGATTTATATACGGAAGCAAGAAAGAGCTACCCACTTTAGCTATTTTACTTGCAGCTACCAGCGCTTTCAACATTTTGGGCGTAGTTGACATACTTTGTGAGAAATAGCTTGTACCATTTTTATAAACTTTGAAATATCCATTTTCTCGTTTCATTTCCAGTACATCACCATCCTTTACTGTCGTCAGTGAATTCCAGTTGCCGTTCCATGCGTATAAAATACCATAATTAACATGCATTGCCATAGCTACATTATTCATTGTCTCCTCTTGACCTGAAACAATTGTATCACAAAAACCCAATACGAATGGAATTGCTTCTTTTTTCATTGTGATACTAACTGCACCATCTTGATTCTCTTCAAGTACATTAACAGCATAGGCAGAGCTATTAACATAAGGACCATAATCATCATCAGGAAATAGTGAATCATTTCTAGAAGTTGCTTTGTGAAGGTTAGACCATATCACTTTGTCCGTTAGTTCATATACATATTTAATACTATCATTCTTTGCATCTTTTACAGTAAGCGAATATGTCCCGTAATTTAAATTATTAATAGACTTTGAAGTTTCGTTACCTGGCAGCCACTTATATGTATATGGTGTTTTACCTCCATACATCTTCAAATTTATGCTACCATCCGAGCTTCCAACAAACTGTGATAAATGATTTACAAATCCTATTGCGGTCAATGCTAATGTGCTTGTAGAATCCTTAAAACTAACCCCTACATTAGGCAAATGAATGTAGTCATTTAGCATCGCTTTGACACGGTAATTTTTAGTACTACTTGCACTTGAAGTAGAAAAAGTGCTAGTGCCGTTTTTAAATAAATAAAAATTCGTTCCAGTTTTCTTTATTTCCAAAACATCATTTGGAACTGATGTACCTATATAGTTCCAATAACTTCCATTCCATGCATAAAACGCGTTACCAGTTGTAATATGTAAAGCAAAATTCACATCTTCCATTCCTCCACGATAAGACGGATGCATTGTGTCTGCAATGCCTACCACATATGGCGAACTAAATTCTTGGACTATATACTGTATCCATCCATCTTGTCCTGGACGTAATTCATTAATGCTATATGCTGAAGGAGATCCGCTTGGAGTTGAGGCAGCATTAGCCCATAATGTGTCGTTGTTTGAAGTTGTACCCCAATGATTTTTCCAAAGGGATTTGTAACCCAATTTAACAACATCGTAAATTGAATCATTGGTAGCATCCTTAACAGAATATGTATAAGTATTCGGTTCTGCTTGCTCGTAATCTTTACTATCTATGTTCCCCGGATTCCAAGTATATTCAATTGGTGAAACACCGCCAGAAACATTGTTAATAATTGAACCATGCGTTTCTTCACCATCAGGCAGTACGTGATATATTGCTAGTTTATTAATTAGCGGTTAAGTTCTTATAGTATCTTTAAAACTTAACCCAAAATCATTAATTGAACCGCTATTAATAAATCCCTTAACCTGATAAATATTTTTAGTTGCTGTTAAAGTATGAACGGTTGTTCCATTTAGTTTCACGTAAAAATTATTGTTGTTTTTTTCAATTCTTAAAACATCACCATTATTGATAGTACTAACATAATACCAGTTATAGGAGTGTCCAACATAGAATGCATTTCCTGTTGTAACATGAACCATAATGTCGATATCATACCATTGCCCTTGATTACCCGCAATTACTGAATCTAAAAAACCAACACAATTGCCTAGAAATGCTGATGTATAAACGATTTGCATCCATCCATTCTCATTCGCTTTAAGAACATTTTTACTCACAGCGGTTTTGCTTCCTGGTCCTCCATTTGGCAACAAACTATCATTACGTGATATACAATAATAAAAATCTTTCCAATCGGTCTTATAACCCAACTTATAATTATAAGAAATTAAATTACTCCACGCATCCTCAACTGTAACACTATAGTCACCAACAGGTGCATTATTAAAGTCCTCTTGATTACCGTTTGATGCTGGAGACCAAGTAAAATTATATGGTGAATTTCCACCTGATACGGTTAAATCAATATTCCCAACAGTGTCAATACCATCTGTCTCAACATGATCTAACTTTGCAACAACATTTATTTGCGACTTATAAAAACAGGTTGTTAAAACCAGTGCTAAAACGTATATACTCTTTAAAGCTCTCATTAAACTGTTATTAATACTTAATGAACTTCCTCAAACTCTTCTGATTTATTATTTTGAGCATCTTCCGTCTGCAACACATACTTATATGGCTCAAGCTTCACTGTTGCACCATTTGAAATATTGATTACTCCGCTTGAATTCTTAAATAAAAGAATTCCATCTTGGTTAACATTTGTACTTGCGTTTAAATCTTGTGAAATCTCAAAAACCAACTCATTATTTTGGGCCTTGTACATTTTGAAATGAATTTTAGCGGCATTATTGTTGGATTTCAAAGTTATTGTTGCTTGCGGAATACATTGAATGTTTGATAGATTCATTCCTCCTCCCGTGCCAGGAACTGATTTGTATCCCACCTTTATTGATTCAATTGTACTATGATTAGTTGTTTGAGAAAAGTAACAAAGTGAAAAGAATACAAGTACTAAAGTGATAAATAGTTTATTTTTCATAAGGCATTTTTATTTTATTAACCATGACATGTAAATAATTACAAGTACAAGATTATCCGCTTTTAATCAATTAACAAACATTAGTAAAGTGTATGCTAAAGCTTGGAAGAACATAATGTTTTAAAAATCAATTCATTTCAAATAATTGAAGTAAAATAAACTACCTAATCACGTAGGTTGTTCTATGAAATGATTTAGTGACTTAAAAAATAGAACAGCAATAGTGATATCGCCATATAACCAGCCAAAGGAATGCTCTTTTTGTTCTTCAAAAAAATCAGTGTTAGTAGAATGGAGATGATGTAAACTGTAGTGCTAAAAAAAATAAATTCTACCGGTTCAAGAAGTATTCCAGTCCCAAGAATCATTAGTACATCAGCCCAACCAAACTTACCAAGCAAATTTGTTGCTCCGCCTTTCACAAAAAAATACAGTTTAATTACTAATACAATTAGTGCCAGGTACAGCAAGGTGAATGAAATATTATACAATAAATACCCGACTTCTATGCTCCGATATGAAATTATAGAAGACATCAAAATGAAACCTAGAAGAAGCCAAAGATGGACTTTTCTGTCTTTTAAGTCCTGATAAAAAATTAAGATTAACGAAATAAAAAGAAGAATCTTTAATACCCAATCAAGCATTAATCCTTTATTAACTCTTTTAATTCTTCTTCCTGATTAATCTGCCATACATTCATTTGACCGTCCTGATCAAAGTCGGTAATTGAAATTGCCTTAGCCAAAAATGATTTATTGCTGGCTTCGACTATCTCTATCTTGTAATTAGCCTTTCCATCTTCAGTTACTAATTTGGATTGTTCAAAGCCTAAATCTTCTAGATTACTCGTATACTTCGAATTGATATAAAAATAATTCTTTTGTAAATTCAATATGTGTTTCAATTGCATCTGTGCCTCTACAGATTTAGTCTTCCCTATTAAAGGCATTAACTTAGGGACAGCCATTGACAATAAAATACCGATTAATGCTAATACTAACAACAGTTCGATTAAGGTCATTCCACTTACCCTAATACTTATTACTTCTCTAAATTTTACTTTTTTCATAATTACTTATTAAAAATTGCCTGAACTCATCTCAAACATTGGTAAATACATTGCTACTAAAATAAACCCTACAAATAGTCCTAAAATGATGATAAACAAAGGCTCGATCAACTTTCCTAAAACAGCTTGTTGGTGTTCTATTTCATCAGAATATTGATTATACAATTTTTCAAAGATAACCTCCGGCGCGTTTACTTCTTCGCTTAATTTGATGAGTGCAATCAATTTGGTTGGAAATATTTTATGCTTTGCCAAACTTTCATTTAACAACATGCCTTTATTCACTACATCTTTTTTCACTTCTGCTAAAGCAGTTTCAATCGGATAAAATCCAATCATGTTACTAATTAATTCCAATGATTCATTTACCATTACCTTTGCACCTACCAGTAATTTCATGCTTTGACAAAATCTTGCCAGGTATACTTTTTGAATTAATTTATTAATCATTGGTATCCTTAAAAAAAGAGATGACGTGTATTTTCGATACCAATCTTTTAATCGAAACAATTTATGTGATAATGTTAATCCTCCAATAATTCCAACCAGAACATAAAATAAGAAATCACTCTTGTTACTTAATTTGATTAGAAATTGAGTCAATTCAGGCAGCTCATTTCCTGTTTGTGTAAATACATCACTGAAAATTGGCACAACATAAGCCAACATAAAATAAACAATAAGAATAGCAAGGGAAATAACTACAACAGGGTAGGTTAAAACGCCGACAATTTGTCTCTTTAATTTTATTGCTGACTTATAATATGCCCCTAATTCATTTAATACCTCAGGTAACTTTCCACTTTCCTCGCCTATCTTAATACTTTCTGCTTCATACTTAGTAAAAACTTTATGGTGCTTGATAATCGCTTCATATACGCTGCAACCCGAAATAATATCATCCTTAATTTGGGAAATTAATGATGTGTGATTTTTTACTTTTATATCTTCAAGAATAATCTCTAAAGATTTCTGAATATCAACCCCGGTAGATAATAACAAACCCAATTCCGAATAAAAACCTTCCTTTTCTTTCGCCCCAAACTTCTTTTCTAAAAAACTGATTTCTTTATTAAGGATATCAGACAAACCATTCTTGTTTTCCCTTGATTTCGTAAGAATCTCAATATCTGAGCTGTATTTTGAAATATCGATGCCGCTCATTTTATAATTAGTTTATTTAATAAAACAGAGGAATCGTAATTCTTAGTAAAACTCAAGATAAACTCTTGCTTACCATAATTTGAAATCACCTTGAACTCATTCACATAAACATTCTCTTTAACAAAATCAAAACCCGATAAATATTGTTCTTCCAATTTACAATTGTCCAGAAAAAAGGTGTCAGTTCGTAGATTAGTAATTAGTAAAACCTTATTGTTCATACATTTCATTGTCAAATTCAAACTATCGCCTTTCAAAACTATGCAATTATCAACTGCTTCAATGCAATCTGATTGTTCTACTTTTCTCACGAGAATACTTTTCAATAAAACGACATCAGTAATGTATTTATTCTGCTCTTTATAACTATAAAACAATTGCTGCGTTTTATTCAAAGTTGAATACATAAATAAAATAACAAACGATGAAAGCGTCATAGTAACCAATAATTCAATGATTGTAAATCCGTTAACTCGTTTATTTAAAACAGTATTCCTCAATTAACCTTAACTATTCTGTTTAATTGAAACAATCTGTTTTTATTACCGTCAAATACATTAATTGTCAGAATCACACAGTCCAAAAAACTGGAATGTCTAACAATCTTTTTATTCAACAAATAACCATTCAGTTCTTTCGTTTCATCAATTAATAATTTTTTCTCGATTGAACTATTCATTTCGCTTTCTGCTATCTCTACCGCCTTAAGTTTGAAGAAAGTTTTATTACTGCTTTGAATATTATTGTATATGATCACTGCCAGCATAGAAGTAAACGATAGAATAACCAAAGCAATCAATACCTCCACCAGGCTTGAACCATTAACTTTATATCGTAAAATCGATTTCATATTCGTTCGCACCTTCTCCAATCAGAACTTTTCTTAAATAAGAATGGTATCGAAATTAATCCCGCATACTTAGCCGGATTTAGTTGACATGATAATATATGATTCTCATATGCAGCAGATGGCGTTTTAATTAATAATTTTCTTGCAATAACATTTGCATTAAAGTTGCCTTCCATATGAACATAACCAGAAGAATAGACTGAGCCATTGATATCACTGGTTGATGAAAATTTAACAAAACAGTTTGCTTCGCCAGCCTTACTTTCTGTGTATGCCACTATTCCTCCAAAAAAACTACTTTCTTCACTGAATTGTATCAGCCTTAAACCGGAAGAAGATGCTTCCTTATTGTATATAACCATTGAACTTGGAAACAAGAAATTGGTTTTCTCATTACATATTATTGAGTCACTTGCAACAACATGTACCTTTCCTTTGAATCCCTCATTAAAGACCACTTTTCTGGCCACAATTAATACCTTATCTAAATGACAAGTACTATCAATGGTAATCACATCGTTACTTCTCAAAACAATATTACCACTCCATGATTTATTGCTTAACTTCCTTTCTGTTAAATTGTGAAGTATAGTTGTCTGAGAAAATTTCCAATGTATGTTATCTGATAATTCATAAACTAAAGAATCACTGAAAGAATTTGAATTGAACTGCAAATTGATGTTATCAAGAAAGGAATTATCTAAATCAGGTATGCTTTGTGGCGCTTTCCTGACATGTGAACTAACACCGGAAGAAGCAACATAACTTTTTCCTTCAATAAAAGCCGGCTTAATGCCACCTGCCGGCAAAAAACAATTTGCTTTAAAATC